>CAJWIW010000092.1 GCA_913041865.1 uncultured Gammaproteobacteria bacterium | reverse complement strand
TCAAACATTTATATTACTCTAAGAAAATGAAAGATAAAAGTAACTTAATCTGGATCGATCTAGAAATGACTGGTTTAGACACTCAGTCTGATTATATTATTGAGATCGCAAGCATTGTTACTGACAAAAACCTTAATATTCTTGGTGAAGGTCCAAATTTAGTTATACATCAACCCGACGAAATCATGAATATTATGGATAACTGGAATACAAGCCAACACTCAAAATCTGGCCTAACTGAAAAAGTTCGCAATAGTGATGTTAATGAGAGCTTTGCTGAATCTGAGACAATAAAATTCTTATCAAAGTTTACCCAAAAAGGACATTCTCCACTTTGTGGCAACTCTATATGTCAAGATAGACGTTTCCTTGCTCGATGCATGCCAGAACTAGAGAAGTATTGTCATTATAGGAATGTTGATGTCACATCGATTCGTGAGTTGGGCAAGAGATGGTTTTTCGAAGATACTGATAACTTTTCAAAACGCTCTAATCACCGCGCCCTTGATGATATAAGAGAATCAATTGAAGAGTTAAGGTATTACAGGAAAAACTTATTTAAACTTTGAATATGGACAAGTCGGACTCATACTCATTTGTCCTACCATTTATTTCTGTATCTTTTTTAAATCTGTCATTTGACAAAGGATAATCTTTTAAGAAATGCAATCCACGACTTTCTTTTCTAGTTAATGCAGATTTTATTATGAGTTTTGCGATATTAACTATATTCCTTAGTTCGAGTAAATCAGAACTTATGAAATATTTGCTATAGTAGAGATTAACCTCTTTTTCTATTAAGGCTATTTTCTCGTTTGCCAAGTTCAAATTTTTTTCTGTTCTTATAATGCCAACATAGTTCCACATAATCTTTCGTATATCATCCCAGTTATAGTTGACTATAAATTTTTCTGAAGATTCAGTGACATAACTGTCATCCCAAGATGATAATTTAATGTGTCCAGAATTATTTCCAGAAGCATTCATTATTGTATCTGCATTTTTTCTTGCCATTACTACACATTCTAATAATGAATTACTAGCCAATCTATTAGCTCCATGAAATCCGGTATGAGCTGCTTCGCCAATTACATATAAATTCTTAATTTCAGTCTCACCGTCAATGCCAACCTTAACACCTCCACATGTGTAGTGAGATGCCGGTACAACTGGTATAGGTTGCTTTGTTATGTCTATCCCTAATTCTAAACATTTTTCGTAGATAGCAGGAAATCTGTTTTGAACGAATTTTTTATCTTTCATAGAGATATCTAGATATACATGCCTAAGATCTCTTTCCTTCATCTCGTTGTCTATAGCCCTGGCGACAACATCTCTTGGTGCGAGTTCTTCACGAGGATCATACCGATGCATAAATCTTTCTCCATCTTTAGTTAAGAGTTGTGCACCCTCACCACGGAGAGATTCAGAGATAAGAAAAGATTTATTACTATAATGATATAAGCACGTTGGATGAAATTGTATGAATTCCATATTGGATATAGTACAACCTGCTCTCCAGGCTACTGCAATTCCATCACCTGTTGATGTATTTGGATTCGTTGTATACTGGTATAATTTACTTGCTCCTCCAGTAGCTAATACAGTATGGGTGGCTTGGATGGTATATACCTCCTTTGAAACTTTATTGAATAAATAGCCCCCTAAGCATTTTTTTGATTCATTGGTATTGATATGAATTAGATCAATTATTTGTGTATTCTCTAGGATTGTTATATTTGTTCTATTTCGAATTTTCTGCGTCAGACCTTCGTGTAGAAATTTTCCTGTTTCGTCCTTTATATAAGATATTCTTCTTTGAGAATGTCCACCCTCCAATGTCAAATCTACTTCGCCTTTCCTCTTTGTGAAGTTAATACCATTCTTTTCTAACCAAAGAATAGAGCTTGGTCCTTGAGTGATAATCTCATCTACAATCTTATTATCACAAATGCCATGACCATTGATAATCGTATCGTTTATATGCTCTGTAATGCTATCACTCTTACTTTTTACAGCTGCGATTCCACCTTGTGCCCAAGACGTTGAACAGTCTGAAATTTTATTTTTAGTTACTAGTAAGACATTCATTTTTTCTGGCAGTGATAAGGCTACACTTAAGCCAGCAATCCCTGATCCAATGATTAAAACATCTGTGTTTATACGAATACTCATATATAATAAAATAGCATTTATAG
>CAJWIW010000091.1 GCA_913041865.1 uncultured Gammaproteobacteria bacterium | reverse complement strand
ATGCTGTTTATCCTGGAATGATAGTTGGTCTTTCACCTAAACCAGGTGACATGATCATTAATGTAATGAAGGGTAAGAAACTTACCAATATGAGAACACAAGGAACTGATGAAAATGTTGTTCTTACACCCGTAAGAACAATGTCTATAGCGGAACAACTAAGTATGCTTAATACAGATGAAGCTTTAGAGATAACTCCAGACTCATGCAGATTGAGAAAAGCAATTCTTGATCCCCACGAAAGAAAGAAAAGCGAAAAAGCTACAGCTGCAGCTTAATCAAAAGTTTTATCAACTAAATAAAGTCCTAAAGCAACACAAGGACCTATGCCAAACGCGAATAATAAAGTTCCAATCCCTACTGTTCCTCCTAGATACCATCCAATACTAACAACTGAAATTTCTAATGTTGCTCTTACAAGAGCTATAGGAAAATTAGTCAATTTTTGTAATTTAAGATCAAGAATTGCTTGAGCTTGTTGTGGTGAAAGTTTATATTTTTTCCCCTTAAGCCCATAGTTGTCATTAGATGGAAAAAAGTCTTGAGTCTCTTTAGTGATAACTCCAAGGTATTTTTGAATATTTCCTATTTCCCATTCTTTTTGGATAAGATTATTTTTAGCCTCTTGAATAGTTTTAGATATCTTTATTAGTTCAATCACTTTATCTACATTTATTAATGCAATACCTAAGCCCTCAAGTGTATTAGCTTTATTTTTAGACTTATGCAAATCAAAAAGTGTCCTTCGAGTGATGACTTCTCTGCGGTGCTTAATAAATTCATTAAGTATCTCTTGGATGCCTAGTGTCTTCGGTTCACCTTGAACAAGACACACCATATTGACAGAGTATGAAATTTGCGCATTAGTATGCTTATACAGAGAACTTAATACAACCTCATGCTGCTCTCCTCTCTTTAATTCTATGACTAATCTCATTCCTTCTCTATCTGACTCATCTCTTAGATTGCTGATACCAGATATTTTTTTATCTCTTACAAGCTGTGCTATATTTTCAATCAATTTAGATTTATTAACTTGATAAGGTAGTTCTTTAAAGACAATTGATGTTTTATCATTGTCTTTTTTTTCTATTACATGTTTAGCTCGAATTTTAAACGAGCCTCTACCAGTCTCAAGTGCTTTTCTTATACCGCCATCATTTTTAATTTCACCATAAGTTGGAAAATCAGGCCCTTGTAAATTACTTTTAGAAATTAGATCATCAAGATTCTCTCTATTGCTGAGTGCTGGATTATCAACCATGCAAATCGTTGAGTCAATAATTTCAACGAGATTATGAGGTGGGATGTTTGTAGCCATTCCAACTGCAATACCTGTAGAACCATTTACTAATAAATTTGGAATGCGAGTTGGAAGAACTGTTGGCTCGTTTTCAGAACCGTCATAATTGGCAGAAAAGTTGACAGTATCCCTATCAATGTCTTGAAGAAGCTCATGTGATAATTTAGACATCCTGACTTCGGTGTATCTCATCGCCGCAGGTGAGTCACCATCCACAGATCCAAAGTTCCCCTGACCATCTACTAACGGGTGCCTCATCGAAAATGGCTGAGCTAACCTCACTATAGTATCATACACAGCTGTATCTCCATGTGGATGATATTTACCTATTACGTCTCCCACGATTCTTGCAGATTTTTTATATGATTTATTCCATGAATTATTTAACTCATGCATAGAATATAGTACTCGGCGGTGTACTGGTTTTAGACCATCTCTAACATCTGGTAATGCTCTTCCGACAATCACGCTCATGGCATAACTCAGATATGAGTTACGCATTTCTTTTTCAAAGCGTATTTCTTGATTTTCAGCCATATATAGATGTAAGTCCGTAAATGATATTAAACATCTATTTTATCATACTGAGCTCATATACACGATAAAAAAAATAATTATCCAAAAAAACATCAAATATTTGTCTAGAAAGGTAATCAGTGATTTTAAGTGAAATTTAAAGTAATATTTAAGATAGAGACTAAATATGAATATAGATAAATCCGAGATTGAGAATTTTGATAATTATGCCCATGAGTGGTGGAACAAAAGAGGTCCGTATAAATTTATACACCTGCTCACACCGCTGAGATTGAAATATATTTTAAACAACTTGAAGCTTAAAGGATCGAGAGTATTAGACTTGGGTTGTGGCGGAGGACTACTCTGTGAAGCTATGGCTAA
>CAJWIW010000090.1 GCA_913041865.1 uncultured Gammaproteobacteria bacterium | reverse complement strand
TGCACCTGAAGCACCAGCTGAAGAAGCTGCTGCACCTGAAGCACCAGCTGAAGAAAAAAAAGATAAATAATTCGAAGTATGCAAAGTGATGACTTGATTGTAATAGGTAGAATTACATCTACTCATGGGGTTAAAGGCTGGGTCTCTATGGAGTCTTATTCATCGAATTTAGAAGATATATTCAAATACAAACTTTACATAAATATGAATAATGCTTTTGAAATAATCAAGGTTAAAGATTACAAGATGATGCCAAAAAAATTAATTGCAAAAATTGAGGGAGTTGATTCAATAGAGCAGGCTGAAATATTTTTAGATTGTAAAATTTACACTAAAAATGATCAGCTGAGTAAACTTGACAAAGACGAATATTATTGGAATGATTTAATTGGTTGTTCTGTCTACTCGAACGAACAAAATTTATTAGGTAAAGTCAGTAGTATAATCAGGAACTTTTCAAGTGATATATTAGTTGTGAGTCATCATAAAAATAAGGACGAGATATTAATCCCATTTATTAAAGATTTTTTACTAGAAGTAAATATTAAAGAGCAAATAATAATAGTAGACTGGAAGGATGATTATTAATTTTGTAACAATTTTTCCTGAATTCGTTGAATCATTTATAAATTTTGGGCTTGTCAACAAAGCAATAAAGAAAAATATAATACAGTTTAACATCTTGTCGCTCAGAGATTTCTCAGATGATAATCAAAGAAGGGTTGATGATAAACCATACGGCGGTGGCTCAGGAATGTTGTTGAGATATGAGCCAATCAAAAAAGCAATCGATTCAGTTGGAGAGGGTGCATACAATATATATCTATCACCTCAAGGAAGAAAGATAAAAATACAAACAATTAATAGGTTCATAAATATGTCTGAAATTACATTGATTTGTGGTAGATATGAGGGCGTAGATCAACGACTCATTGATAATCATATTGATGAGGAGGTTTCTATAGGAGATTACGTCATTTCTGGAGGCGAATTAGCAGCCATGGTGTTGTTAGAGGCTCTAGTTAGGAGGATACCAGGAGTCCCCGAGGATATTGATTCAATATTAAATGAATCGTTTGAGGATGGTCTTCTAGAGCACCCTCATTTTTCAAGACCAGAGACAATAGATGATATCTCTGTCCCCAAAGTCCTTTTAAACGGTAATCATGAGGAAATCAGAAGATGGAGAAGAAAAATGTCGCTAGGTATGACGTTCATGAAGAGACCAGATTTACTAAAAAACGTGAAACTTACAAAAGAAGATGATAAACTCCTCAAAGAATATATTGAAGAGCACAAAAACAAATGAAATCGAACAAAATTATAACAAAAATTAATTCAAAACAACTTAAGAACCATCCTGACTTTTCACCTGGAGATACAGTTGTAGTAGCAGTAAGAGTCAAAGAAGGTAAGCGTGAGAGACTACAGCAATTTGAAGGTATAGTTATTGCAAAAAGTAATCGTGGTATAAGCTCTTCATTTACAGTTCGTAAAATATCTTATGGCGAGGGAGTCGAGAGAGTCTTCCAGCTTCATAGTATGGCTATAGCTAGTGTAAAGGTTAAAAGAAAGGGCGATGTTAGACGTGCTAAACTATATTATCTCAGAGATAGATCTGGTAAATCTGCAAGGATTAAAGAAAAACTTAGTTAATATCTGAATTAGTGTGGAAACTGCATTTATAAGTCTAGGTAGTAATTTAGATAATCCAATCAAACATGTTCTCGATGCCTCTCATGAGATAAACCAGCTGAATAACATCACAGTTACAAGATTATCATCCATGTATAAAACAAAACCGATTGGACCTCAAAACCAGAATGACTTCATCAACGCTGTTGCAGTTCTTAGAACCGATCTAAGTCCAACAGATCTATTAACATCCCTACAGAGCATTGAGGAAAAACACTCACGCAAACGTAGTATAAGATGGGGTCCAAGATCACTTGATTTAGATATATTACAATATGGCAAGTTGGTTATTAGCACAAAAGATCTAAAAATACCTCACCCTGAATTAGTTAAGAGAGAATTTGTTTTAATTCCTTTATTGGAGGTTACAAATCCAGATTTCATAATCACTAAACATGGTAAGATAAAAAAATATTTATGAGAAATATATCTTCAGGATTTATAGTAGTGGAGGGCCCCATCGGGGTAGGTAAAACTACACTGGCTAAAAAACTAGCAAATAGCCTCAGATATAGTCTTTACCTAGAAGAGTATAAGCAAAATCCTTTCCTTGAAAAATTCTATAGT
>CAJWIW010000089.1 GCA_913041865.1 uncultured Gammaproteobacteria bacterium | reverse complement strand
AATTTTCGTTATTATAGATGGATCCTCTTATCTATATAGAGCATTCTATGCACTACCGCATCTAAAAAGCAACAGTGGCTCTCATACAGGAGCTATATTTGGCGTGACTAATATGATTAATAAACTTATTAATGATTTATCACCAAAGTACATTTGTGCCGTTTTTGATGCTCGAGGCAAGAACTTTAGACACAAACTTTATAAAGATTATAAGAGTAATAGAAAATCTATGCCTCAAGAGTTGTCAGAGCAAGTAGAGCCTATATTAGATTTTTTAAAATTTATGGGCATTAAGATTATACAGAAGTCAGACGTGGAAGCTGATGATGTTATCGCATCACTTGTTAGCAAATACTCATCAAAAACGAAAACACTTATTTCTTCGGGAGATAAAGACCTAGCTCAACTGGTTGACAAAAACGTCCAATTAATAAATAGTCTTGATGGCAAACAATTAAATCCCGCCGATGTAAAAAAGAAATTTGGTGTCAAACCTAGTCAAATAAAAGATTATCTAACATTAGTTGGAGATGCCTCTGATAATATACCTGGTGTACCTAAAATAGGACCTAAGACCGCAGTGACTTTACTTGATAAGTATCATAGTCTTGACTCGATTATAAAAAATAAAGATGAGCTTAAGAAAAATTTAAAAGAAAATATAGAAAATTCGTTATCTACGATAGAGCTTGCACAGAAATTGATTACTTTAAAGTCTGACATAGATTTGAAGACAACAATTGATAACTATGAGATTCAAAAAAGAGATGAAACAAAATTATCGACTTTCATGGATATCCATAATTTAAACAAATTATCTAAAGACTTAGGAATTAAAAAGATTGAGAAAACGGACACAAAAAAAAGTAATTATTCTCTAATCACAAAAATTTCAGAGCTTGATAATTTAATCAATTCCTGCTCTGACAAAAAAATATTTTCATTTGATACCGAAACTGATTCTACTGATCCTATTGTTGCTAACTTAGTTGGCGTATCTTTTTCTCTAAATGATAATACAGCTTTTTATATACCCATAAACCATAAAAAAATAGATACTGAGATTGATTTAAAACATATAGTCTCTATTTTACAAGATTTATTTAAAAACAAGAATATTACTGTTGTAGGACAAAATATTAAATATGATATGAATGTTTTGTATAAATATGGGATTAGTATAGATTGTAATGTTCAAGATACAATGATAATGTCCTATGTGCTTGATTCATCTGGGAAACATGATTTAGATACTTTAGCCGAGAAACATCTTGATATACAAACTATTAAATATGAGGAGTTGGTCGGTAAAGGAAAAAAGCAATTAGTGCTATCTGATTTACCTGCTGAAGATGTCTATAGGTATGCTTGTGAAGATGCAGATATAACACTCAAATTATATTACTATTTTAAAAACAAGTTAACTAAACTTAATGATCAAATGACACTTTATAACGATGTCGAACTCCCTCTTATAAAAATCCTTTCAAGAATGGAATTAGTTGGTGTAAAAGTTGACAAAAGTAAGCTGTTACAATTAAGTGAGAGCTTTGGTAGAAAAATAAGTGAGCTAGAAAATAATATTTACAAGATTGTTGGTCATAGTTTTAATATTAGTTCTCCTAAACAATTACAGGAGATATTTTACGAAGAAATGAATCTACCTGTTCTAAAAAAAACACCTAAAGGCCAACCCTCCACAAGCGAGGATGTTATGATAGAACTTGCAGAGCAGCACGAAGTTCCAAAGCTTGTTTTAGAATATCGAAACTTGTCAAAACTTAAAAATACGTACACAGATAAATTAGGCGAGATAATCAACCACAAGACAAAGAGACTTCATACTTCGTATAATCAAACTGTTACGATTACGGGGAGACTATCTTCATCAAATCCTAATTTACAAAATATACCAATAAAAACAAAAAATGGAAGAGATATTCGTAAAACGTTTATAGCGGAAAAAGGTTCAACAATAATATCTGCAGATTATTCACAAATCGAATTAAGAGTGATGGCACATCTCTCTCAAGATGAAACATTATTAGAGAGTTTCAAAAATAATGAAGATATACACTCTGTCACTGCAAAAGAAGTCTTCTCTATCCCTGGCCAGCCAAGTGATCAGCAAAGAAGAGTAGCAAAAACAATAAATTTTGGGCTTATATATGGTATTTCCTCATTTGGTCTTGCTAAGCAACTCAGAATCGATAATTCAGAGGCTAAAGAATTTATAGATAAATATTTTTTAAAGTACAACGGAGTAAAAAAATTTATGACTGACA
>CAJWIW010000088.1 GCA_913041865.1 uncultured Gammaproteobacteria bacterium | reverse complement strand
GAGCAGTGGCCTTTTAAGCCATTTGTCACAGGTTCGAATCCTGTACGCCCTAATAGCTATGAAAATTCTTCTTATAATTTTTCTTACATTCTTCTCAAAAAATGTTTTTTCTGAGATTAATACAATTTATCTTAATTCTACCTATCTAAACAAAAGCATAGAAATCAACGCAAATCATTACACTAATTCTCGAGCAAATAATACAGCAGCTATTTCCATTCATGGTACTAGAGGCTTTAAAACAATGGAGATAGTATCAGCCTTGTCAGACAACCTCTTGGGTTTAAATATCGATACAATAGCACCAAATATTTCTTATGGTATAAATAATAGGAATGATTCGTTCTTAACATGTGATATAAATCATCATCATAACCGACATGCAAATATTAACGAGATAGTTAGATGGTTCTCATATGCAATAGGGAAAGACTATAAAAATATTATATTGATAGGTCACTCAAGAGGAGGCCAGGATGTTCTTAACGCATATAAAAAAATCTTAGAGGTCTATCCTACTGAAAGCAAAAAAATTTCATCTATAGTTCTTTTAGCTCCACTCACGGATAATGTTGATGACATTAATGACCATCTTCAAAAAAGTAACAATAGCACAATGAATCAACTTCTAAATATGGATGGAGATTCACTAATCGAGATGAATTTTTTGAACTGCTCAAATGCAAAGGTTAAAATCTCTTCTTTTCTAAGTTATTACAATCTAGCTCGTCAAGATGAGACGATTCAAATTCTCAAAGATATAAAAATTAGCACCAATGTATTTACAGCATCAGAAGACGCGTTTGTTCCAAAAACTCACTCCAAAATAGCAAAAATAAATAATAGTTATATTAACTTAGTACAAGTTGAGGGTTCTGATCATTTTTTTCGTGATCTATTTTTAGATGAAGTGATTGAAATCCTTAGCGAGCTTATTGAATAGAGAAAGGTTCTTCAATATTTTCTACTGGCTTACTATTTAAGCTTCTATTCAGTGTAGTATCAGATTTCATTCCTACAGTAACTTCTGAAGAGGAATTGTCAAATAACTTTCTATTCACCCTAATTGTGGCAAATCTGTCCTCTTTATCAAAATTCATGAGAACAAAATCACTTCTGACAATGGCAATTTCAGACCATCCATCATCTCGTAATTCAACTCTGTAGAATTCGACAATTTCATCCTGCGGTAGTTCATGAATAAGGTTAAGAACACCGGTGAATCTTCTTCCTTCCCCAAATATAATAGTTTTATCAGCAATAATCTTAGTATTTTCTGGTAGGGGGAGAGATATTTGTAATCTTTGGCTTGTACTGAGCTCTTTGACTTCAGAGCTATCTGTATCATCAGAGCTCATCATATTGTTAAGAGCTGCACATGATGGTAAAGTTGATACCACAAGTAGTACTAGAATTAGATTCAATCTGATAATTCCCATAATATTATTGTACCTATTTTCTAGAGCCAGGGCCATTTATTTCTAGCCCATTACTCATGTACGAAATAAAGTATTCAAGATTCCTATATTCTTCGCCTTGTGCTTTAAAAGGTTTCGCACGAACTCTGTTCAGGCACCCTGCAAATCTCTCATGCAATGTTACTAATCTGCCTGCACTTGATCTGTAAACTGGAAAATGCGTTGGATGCCCAATAGCAGGACTTGGAATATCAGCCCTAAGTTTAGTCCCCGTTTGATAAACATGACAATCCGCACAAGAAAAATTAAGTTGGCCAACTTTTGTAAAATAAAGCCTCTTTCCATCTTCGTAAGCATTGAATGCTTCATCGGTATTGGGGATTTTTACATCAAATATCTCTCCAGCAGAGGTTGACGCCATATAGGCAGATATATCTGCCATTGGACCACCTTTGTAATAGCTGTAAGGTTTTTCTCCGTTACTTTTTCTGCACTCATTTATAGCTAACTCTAAAGTGACTACTTCTCCTCTGTCTTCATCGAAGTATGGGTAATTTTGCCTTATACCTATCCCTGAATTTTCAAAACAAGAAGCATAAGTATTTCCATTTTTAAATGGTGTATTAAATAGTTCTTCGCCTTGCTCGATATTGATTTCGTATGGTGGAAAATCTTCTATGGATTCCCATTGTTCTCTTGAGGATAAGTCAATTGAGTAGACTCCATTTTTATAGTCACTAAACTCAGTCTCAGGAAAACGATCAAGAAAATAATCCTTAAAGCGCTGATAATCCTCTTCTGGTGAAGATAGCACGGTCGTGCTTATTGATAATCCTAAAAAAATGAAGATAAATTTATTCATAATCTCCAGTTACTTACTTTACGATTGCTGTTTTTGAGTCTGTGTTACCTTTGTTGTCTGTCCAACTGAGTTCAACTTCATCACCCTTTGA
>CAJWIW010000087.1 GCA_913041865.1 uncultured Gammaproteobacteria bacterium | reverse complement strand
TAGATAGCTGCTCTGCAGTTTCTAATTTTCTGCTTTCTCCATTGTCATCCTCAAAATCAAGATTAGCAAGATCAGAGATTATATCATCGGTTGCATTATTTTCTTTTTCCTTAATCTTATTCGCAAAATATGTTTGGAATTCAACAAGTTTTTTAGCAATCTCAACATGTTCCTCTGGCGAGCTTGTTCCAGATAGCTGTTGGACAAAAGCATCAGACCACCCACAAAAATTATCATAGTCTTCTAATGGAACCCCTAACTGCTCCGCAATAACTCGAACTGGTAGTTGCTGTGCAATATCTCTACTAACATCGCATTTACCGTTTTCATAGAATTGATCGATTATAAAATTTATTTTGTCTTCAATTTCAGGCCCCATATCTGAGACTCTTTTTGGTGAAAAAGCTTTATCAACTAAACTTCTGTATCTTGTATGTCTAGGTGGGTCTGCTGTAAGCATTGTATCAACGGGAGGATAACCCTCATTTGCCATAATATCAGCAGCTTCTTGAGGATAATCTCCGCCACCACTTCTTTGAATAACTCCAAATTGATTTGAAAAAAGCTTAGCGTCTCTTGCAACTTTACAAATTAACTCGTGTTTAGAAACTTGGAAAATACCTGTATTTGGATCTTGAAAAACAGGGGCTTCATCTCGAAGTTTTTTAAAAAAAGCATGAGGACAAGCCATTAGCTCTGGGTCAAACATATTAATCTTTTCAAGATCTTCGTCTATTGGTTTTATTGCTTCGCTCATAAAATTCTCCAAAATATATTGTTAATTAAAATATAAATCTTTTCATTATTTAATTACAATGATTATTAGTATAATAGAATTCAAAGATAATGTTAAAAAAAATAGGAAATATATACCTTCAAACCTTTTTGTATAAATTTAAATTCAAATTATGAGTAGCTTAAAAGATAAAACAATTATTGTTACGGGTGGAGGCAGAGGAATAGGAGCTTCAGCATGTAAGTTGTTAGCCTATGAGGGTGCTAATGTTATAGTTACATGCAGAACAGTCGAAGAGGGCATAGCTACTGAAAAAGATATATTATCAAAAAATTTATCTGCAAAATATATTTCTCACGATGTATCAAAAGAAGAAAGTTGGCAGAATGTTATTGAAGAAACTCTTAAGCATTTTCCTCAAATAGACGCTGTTGTAAATAATGCGGGAAGCTACAATTATCAATCTATATTAGATTGTACTCATGAGAGTTTTAAATCACTTATAAATACTAGTCTTGATGGATGTTTCTTAGGATTAAAATACGGAACTGAGGCTATTCGTAAGCATAATAAGGGTGGTTCTATTGTTATGATGTCGTCAGTTTTAGCAAAAATAGGCGCAGAAAATATGTCAGCACTGAGTGCTGCGCATGGAGGGGTTAAATTATTGGCTAAAGCAGCAGCCTGTGAGTTAGGACCAGAAAAAATTAGAGTTAATTCAATTCACCCTGGTTTGATAGATACTTATACAGATGAAGAATTTAAAAAAAACTATCCCGACTCTGTAGACTCCCTTAAATACGAGAAGGATAGCATAGGAATGATTCCATTTCAGAGAAAGGGATTCTCTGATGAAGTCGCTGAAGCTATCAGATTTTTAGTTTCAGATGAATCTGTTTTTATGACAGGATCTGAAATAACTATTGATGGAGGGCTTATTGCTCAGTGAGTATATAAATGAATAGAATAAAGAATAAAGTAGCAATTATTACAGGAGCAACATCTGTTGGTATAGGTCGAGAAACAGCTTTGCGACTGTCTTCTGAAGGCGCTCTCCTTACTGTGACTGGAAGAAATGAGGAAGAAGGCAAAAAGACAGTAGATATGATTATTAAGGAAGGCGGAAAATGCATATATTTAAAACATGATGTTGCAGATGAGGAAAATTGGAAAGAGGTAATCAAAGAGACAGTCAATTCATACGGTTCAATTGATTATTTAGTTAATAACGCGGGACAATTTTGGATCAAACCCATTGCTGACACTTCATTAGATGATTTTAAGCAGATTTGTTCTGTAAATATTGATGGTACATGGTTAGGAATGAAACATTGTTTAGATCAGATGAATGAGGGTGGAGCAATTGTGAATGTATCTTCGTTGATGGGTCAAATGGGATTACCAGAAGGAGCTGGTTATTGTGCATCAAAAGGCGCCGTTACCTCAATGACAAAATCCGTTGCCTTAGAGGCGGCTAAAAGAAAAATAAGAGTAAATGCGCTTCATCCTGGCGTAATTTGGACGCCTATGGTTGGTGGTGGTGAAGATGGAGATGAGAACTTGAAGAATTTCTTTATTCAGGAAACTCCAATTAAAATGGTTGGTTTACCCAAACATATGGCAGATGCAATATTATTTCTTTGTACTAGTGATTATATTACAGGTGCGGATATAAATGTCGATGGCGGCAGACTTGCTG
>CAJWIW010000086.1 GCA_913041865.1 uncultured Gammaproteobacteria bacterium | reverse complement strand
CACCACCAACTTAATGCGATTGCTCCTACTGCTATACCACCCAATACCCAAAAAAACGGTTCATTACAAACTAGAAACCATAAAATTTCTAAACCATTTGCACCGTCAACTATCATCCAATCTAATTGTTCCTGTGTTGTCATTTAACTTTACCACATCTCTTAATTGCTGATTTAACTTTTAAAACCATATCATAAATGTGTGCGTCTGTATGATAAGGTGTAGGTGTAAATCTCAACCTTTCTGTTCCTACTGGCACGGTAGGGAAATTTATTGGTTGTACATAGATACCAAACTTATAAAGTAATTCATCTGAAACTGCCTTACATTTCTTGGCGTCATTTATCATTACTGGTACAATATGTGAATCGTTATCCATTACATTGATATCATGGTCTTTTAAAATCTTCTTTGTTGTCTGCGACCTCTCATGTAGTTTATCTCTTAACTCCGGGTGGTCTCTAACATACTTAATACTTGTTAAAGCACCAGCACATATAACAGGCGATAGACTTGTTGTAAATATAAACGCACTTGCTAAACTTCTTATTGCGTCAACAAAATCTTTCTTACCTGCAATGTAGCCACCTTGTACGCCAAATGCCTTTGCAAGTGTACCATTAATTATATCAGGTTGGCAACCCTCCCTCTCACATATACCGGCGCCATTCTCACCATACATACCAACTGCGTGTACCTCATCAATATAACTAATTGCATTATACTTTTCACATAATGCTAATATCTCTTTTACTGGTGCTACATCACCGTCCATACTATAGATAGATTCAAATACAACAACCTTTGTGCCTGTATTTGACATCAAGATACCCTCTAAATCTTTTTATGGCTTTAATTGTCTAAGGATAGTAGAACGGTTCTGAGACGCGATATGACTATATTTTCGAAAATTGTATTAGGTATTTATGGACTCTATCTCCCTTACCTCTACCCTAAAAGGCCTAGTACCAACTGTTAACTAGGTCGGTGATTATGTAGTTTTTTGGGGAAGTTGATCTAAAATAATTCATTTAGTAGAAATATTTATTTCAAGATCCTAAACTCAATTTTAAAAAATATATCCTAAAAAATACTTGTAGATTTATTAATCAAATGAACACTTATTTCGTAACTGCAACTTTTAAAAATGCTGCTCTCATGGGTGCCGCTTACGATCTTTTTATAAAGGTTATTGAGGATGGAACTTTGAATGATGAGTTTGAAGGATTCAAAGTTTTGGGAAGGTATCATGCTTCTTACTCAAATAATGTCTATATTATTGTCCAAGCTTCAGCAGGCATAAAAATGACAGAACACTTTGCTCCTTGGAAAGTCAAGTTTGATATAGATTTTGATATCAAGCCAGTTATGACTGACGATGAAAAAGTTGCTGAGCATAAGCTTGTTGGTTCATTAATGGCAGCAGAACAGAAGATGGGATTCACAGGTTAAATACTTTTAAGATTTAGATGAAACAGTAACTCTACATTTTTAATGAAACGGTCTATCTCGGTCAAATCTCGCTGACAAGCAATCTAGTGCTTATAGGGCACTAGATCATAGAATTGTTTACTGTTTGACAGTCGATCTAAAATTGGAGTGATAAAACCCTCTTTTTTTATGGAAAAGTTATTTATCGTTTGTACCTTTGATTGCTCCTTTCAATATTATAAAGAGACTGTTAAGCAATGGGTAAAAGGACAGGGAGATGGAGTAGTAATGGACTATGACTTAGTAAAAATTAATGATCACAAGTCTCATTCATTTTATACAGTTTCAAGTTTAGAGGACTTTGCAAAGATGTTAGATACAGAAAGGGCTAGGGAGTGGGATAAAGCTAATAACTGCAAAGATATAGTTTATAAACTTGAGCTGGTTGAATGACTAATAAATGGAATGACAAATCTTGGCAAAAAGATTTCTTGAACATGAAGTCTCACTCACCTTCAGATGCAAAACTCCTGATGGGAGGTGTGAAAGGATTAAAAGATGCTTGGCGTTTAGGCGTTTTGCATGTTGAATACGAAAAACTGAAGAAAAATCAAGAGGAGAATGATTAACATTCGATCTAAAATAAGGGGCAATTAGCTTCTTTTTTTCTATCTTTGCTTATAGGTTTCTGAGGATCAGCTTTTGCAGATTCAGAAATATTTTTTAAACGTTTTTAAATAGTTTTTCTATATGCAGCAATGATTGCATAGGCTTACAAATAACCTTTAAATAATCGCTAAGCTTAAATCTAGTACTTTAAAGGAATAATTTTTATGAAATAATGCAATAAGGGTTACTAAAAGATTTTCTGCAAAACAATCTATTGCGTTTATATTCTTTTAATGATTTTGAATAAATATTAGCTGTGAGAATTGCTCCAAAATTTATTAAAACCACAGTTAATACAAGTAGCTCTATAGCGAGGTTGGTCATAAGATTACCCTCCTTAAATTTATATAAAAACTCTATAACGAAATAATCAATATTGAATAGAGTTTAAA
>CAJWIW010000085.1 GCA_913041865.1 uncultured Gammaproteobacteria bacterium | reverse complement strand
AAAAACATATTAAATAATTTAAATTCATTGCCCATGGAGGTATGAAACTAGGTTTACTTACTAATCCGTCTTTGTACATACTATATACTACAGGCAAATCATCCAACTCCATTTTACCTGCAAATAGTAATTCAATACATTCTATTTTCCCCTGGGAGATTGAAGATCGCAAAAAGTTATACACTCTTATAAAACCATCCAAATATACCAGGTCTTTTGTAAAGGGATACTTTCCACTCAATACCCCTCCTCTAAATACCCTTCTGCTATTTTCAAATGCCTGATTCCTCGATATTCCTTTATCAACAAAATATCTATAGATTTCAATAAAATCAGCTCCGTCAATAGCCATGTGTATTGCCTTCACTCTATCAGAAATTCTACGCATTCTATCGATGTCGATCGAACCTGTGATAAACTCAGAAAATACAGCCAATCCTTCTTGAGTTTTTGTAATAGCACCGTAATTTGAACCTAATATCTTCATTTTATTTTGTTTTCTGCCATTAATTGTAGTCGCAACATGAATGAATGCCTCATGATTTATGAGCTGATCAATATCAGATTGGTAAAAAATACCATCCTCGCGTATTTTTATTTTTTTTGATGTTGCAGTAGCTTTCGCTGATAAATGCTTTACAACAGATATTTTCGGAGCAAATTCACCAAAGTAATCACTGACTTTAGAAGAAATTTGCTTTGCGACATCGTGTGAGCTGATCTTAGAACTTTTGGACAACTCTAATTTTGTTTTATCAATAGAGTTTATTATCTGGTAGAACTGCTCAGAAAGATCCAAAGGTTTTGTTTGACCATCATGAATGGGCGTACTTGGAAGTCCATAAATTTTTGACGATATCTCGAAAAAAGTTTTGGTCCCACTTGCTTTTAACAAATTTGCACTCAAACTAATATCTTCCAATTTATTTTTTAACCAAAGGTCATACTCGGTGTCTCCAAGCTGACCATCAATTTTTAATATAATCTGATCTAAATTTGTAGAATCAAATTTTGGATAACTATATTCAGGGAGTTTTTGACAATTTTGTTTAAAGAACTGATATTTTACCTCAGGAGGCCATGAAATATGTCTGAGTATTTTTACTTTTAAACTAGCTCTATATATGAGCTCAGAAAGATTTTCTAATCTTTTTTTTTGATTTTCTGAAATCACGTTAATTAGCTTAAATCGGATTACCTATAAGTTCAAACTCATTTACATTTTCAATTTTAACATTAACAAAATCGCCCTTTGATACTTTACCATCTATGCGAACGATATTATCAATTTCGGGAGAGTCAAATTCTGTCCTACCAACGCCGATGTTATTTTCAGCCTGATCAACAATTACTTTCATAGTTTTTCCGATAAATGATTCATTTTTTTCTAAACTTATACCATGCTGAAGCTCAATAATTTTATTTTTACGATCATTTTTATCTTCCCTAGAAACATTATCATTTAAGTCTGCTGCGGTAGTTCCCTCTTCCTCTGAATATGTAAAAGCGCCCAACCGATCAAATTGCATCTCTTCTACAAAATCATATAACTCATTGAAGTGCCCTTCACTCTCTCCTGGATAGCCAACGATTAAAGTTGTTCTTAGAGCAATGTCAGGAACAGCTGATCTTAGTCTTTCAATACGATTCCTTATTCCCTCTTGATTTAAACCTCTTTTCATAGATTTTAATATATCATCTGAAGCATGTTGAACAGGCATATCCAAGTAATTACATACTTTATCACAATCTGCAATGGCATCTATTATACGTTGCGATAAATGTGCAGGATGCGCATAATGAACCCTTATCCAATCAATTGTATCTATAGTGTTCAATTCTCTAAGTAAATCACTCAAATAAACTTTTTTATCCAAATCCCAACCATAAGAAGTAGAATCCTGAGCAATTACCAATAACTCCTTGGTTCCATTCTCCGATAACCTAACAGCCTCATCCATGATAGATGAAATAGTTCTACTTTTTTGTAGTCCTCTCATAATTGGAATACTACAAAATGAACATCCATTATCACAGCCTTCTGCTATTTTTATGTATGCATAATGGTTGGGAGTCATAAGAGAGCGAAAGAAAAGTGGGTCATCTTTAGCAAACTCTTTTCCGGTTAAAAAAGAAATAATTTGCTTGTGATCATTGCTACCAAATATCCTATCAACCTCTGGAATTTCTTTAGCTATTTCATCAGGGAACCTCTCTGATAGACACCCCATAACAACAAGTTCGCTCAAATTCCCTGTCTTTTTTAACTCGGCTGCTTGCAATATAGTATCAATTGATTCTTCTCTGGCAATATCCAGAAAACCACATGTATTAACGATAATAGTATCAGCTTCCTCAGGATCATTTGTGATTGTTAAATTTGATTTATTCATGCCACCTAGTAATATCTCAGAATCAACAAGATTCTTTGCACACCCTAGGCTAATTAAGTTTACAACTTTATTCATATATACTTTCTATTTACCACTATCTACTTCAATAAGACCATTTACATATTTTTCAGGGTCGAACACTTCAAAATCTGATATTTCCTCTCCTACGCCAATAAATTGCACTGGAATGCCAATTTCTTTATGCAATGAAAAAATTATTCCT
>CAJWIW010000084.1 GCA_913041865.1 uncultured Gammaproteobacteria bacterium | reverse complement strand
ACCCAATGGGTAGAAATGGAGAAATGCAAGAATTAAGAAATTTAGCAACATTTTTGATGGCTGATGGATGTGATTATTTAACTGGACAAACTATAGCAATCGATGGAGCGATTCATCTTGCTTCAGGAGGTAATTTTTACCAAACTTTAGATCGGCTTAGTGATGACGATTGGGATGGAATTAGAGATATGATAAGATCTTCCAATGATGCTGATAAAGCAAAAAGAAGCGTCTAACTAAATATCGTAAGATATTACAGGTATGTCATTGAAATCATCATTTATTAGTAATTCAAAGCTGTATCCGTAACCGCCGCCTCCAGTGTTTGAATTTGATGATGAGTCTGAAACTATCACCCCACTTGGGTTGGAATCGACAATTTTGATTGTACCATTCATTGAAGAATGAATTTGACAGTTATAATACAGTTGATCAGGCGCATCCTCTGGTACTTTAAATATTATAGTACCATTTGTAGTACCATTATTAGTTACACCATCAGAGTAACTATTACCTGTACCTGTGGAATTTATTGTTTTTATCCAAAAAGGATGTCCAGGAGCATCTATATTAAACTCATAAGTTTTACCTCTTTCAAGGGTAATATCTGGGTCATTTTTTTGTGAAATAACAAAGTCAGAGGAACCTCTATTAGAAATATCTAAAGTTGCTGTAACAGTTTCAACCTCAAATCCATCAACTAATATTTTTGCGTCATTTGCCATACCGGAATGGAAAAGGCAATAGTAGTAGAGTAGTGTATCGTCTGATGAAGGAGTGAAAACTACGAATGCATTATCAAAAGCAACATCATTTGAAAAAATTGTTGAATATTCGCTCTCTGTTTTTTTGTAACCATCAGCAAAAAACTTGATATTTTCAACTGTTACTCCACCATCATGTGTACCATTCTTTGTTTCGGATATAGCTAAAGGATGTTTACTCGTTGTAGAGTCGTTTTGATCGAAAACATAGGTCTTTGAAGATGAAAAACTTAGATCTGGTGATAGGTCACCATTTAAATAAAATTTATTACCATTATCCTCTTTTTTCACTTCGACTGTTATTAGTTCTGCTAATTTATCGTCATAAACTATTTTACTAGCATCTAATGATACTTGGCCGTCAGTTGGTATTTCTAAATCAAATAAACTAGCAAATTCAGTAAAAGTTGAAACCTTACCAAGAGAATTACTGGTTTTATTGCCTCCAACATCAAAGTTAAATTTATCTGCACCGTTTACTGTAAATACAGACATATTATCGCATGTTATACGAACAGCATCTGAGGTAAATGCTATGGATTTTATTTTAGACCATTCAGGAAGCTGGATAGTGTTAGTTCCTTCAGTATCCACTATATCTACATTGATATTCGAGCTTGATAGAAGTATATATGTATCATCTCCACCTAAACCTCGGTAAGTGAATTTGTCATTTGTCGGTACGATTATATCGTCTAATGTTGCATAATTTTGTGTTGTCATTATTTTTTACCTATAGTTTGTTACTACAATAATTATCAATATAAAGATTTGAGCAATATTTATTGAAACGCTCAAACCGTGAAGTTTTGCAAAGTTCTTTTTTGAAGTCTGATCTCCAGATATTTGTAAATCTCTCTCTGCATTTATTTTCGGCACAAGATATTGTCTTGAAATCACAGAACCCGAAAAAACAAGAAATAATAATATAGTATTTAGAAATTCTTTTTCGATTAATGAAAAAATTAACGCAATCAAAGAAAGGATCGCTGTTGTTAAAAAATATGATGGGAATAAAACTCTTAATAATTTTCCTGCATTTTCCTTATCAAGGGTCTTATGTACATTTACAGCTATTACTGCTGAATAGAAAAGCATAACAGAAAGATTAGCCACACTAAAAATAAACATAATTTTATTCCTTTTTATTATTTATCGGAGTCTTATATATGATACCCCTCTAGATATGAAGAAAAAATCGATTATCAATATGCATGCGGCAATTCGCCCCACTTAGTGGTATATCTCGGTGACAGATGATGTGTTCTGGATTGCCAATCACCGTCCTTTTTCAATCCTGCTGCGGCGTAAAAAAGTGTCCCAGGTCCAAATTTTTGATTTATTCTATCCACTGCAATCATCCGAGAGTCTGATCTTTGATAATCATACCTTTCAAATAGATTTCTTTGATGGATATTGTTGGGAACTAAATCAACCAGCATTACTCCGCCCTTATGATACAAGTATCCCTCTTTATAAATATGCGATAAATTCTTTTTCACTAGATTAAGAATATGTCCAGTATCACTACAAGGGTTACTAAAACCTGACATGATGCCGGCACTGTATTGTTTATTTTTTTTAGAAAAGCTATTCGTCCTTAAAAAAGTATAAACCGTTTGAGCCCTACTGCTTTGTGAACGCATCTTTTCACATGCTCTTACAGCATAGAGTGATATGGCTTGTTCCAAATCGATTAAATTATTAATAGGATTTCCAAAACTTCTAGAAACCATTATGTTTTTACGTGACTGCACTTGATCAAGGTCTAAACAAGATACACCTCGTAATTCATAAACAATTCTCTCTAAAACTACACCTAAGTATTTTCGAATCTTCTGTGGTGAGGCATTTCTAAGTTGTAAAGCATTGC
>CAJWIW010000083.1 GCA_913041865.1 uncultured Gammaproteobacteria bacterium | reverse complement strand
TTGTAGTAGAGCTGATTTAGAAATTTTTGAATACTCACCCAGGCGTGTAAAAATGTTGGTGACAGAGAATGGATCCTCAGACAAGGAAATTGTGAGAAGTACGGTAAAAAAAATCTTAAGAATAAGACGTTCGATTGAAATGGATGCATCAGATGCACTGGCGGTTGCCATAAGTCATGGTAGATCTATACTAGATCAGGAAGTTGAAATAAAAAGTGTCTGATACAAATACTTTATTAATTAATGAAATATTTTACTCTATACAAGGCGAGAGCCTCACAACAGGAGAACCTACTATTTTTATAAGATTAGCAGGATGCCCACTAAGATGCTCGTACTGTGATACAAGTTATGCATTTAAAGACGGTGAAGAACTTTCGTTTGATAGTATAATGAAAAAAATTAGTAAATATAATACTAGTTATGTAACTGTAACAGGAGGAGAGCCTCTCTCACAAAAAAACTGTTACACTTTTCTTGATTTAGTATCATCTAAATTTTTGGTATCTCTTGAGACAAGTAATGCATACCCCATCAAAGATGTTAATAAAAATATTTCAATAGTCCTTGATGTTAAAACACCGAGATCGAACGAGTCGTATAGCAATCTTGAATTAAATTATAATTACTTAAAAAATAAAGATCAGATTAAATTTGTTATTTGTGACAAAACTGACTACGAGTGGTCTGTTGATTATATTCAAAAGCATAAATTAGATGAGAAGTGCAAAATACTTTTCAGTCCAAGTTATGATGAAATGTCACCAACAGAACTTGCTGATTTAATATTATCTGATGGTCTTAATGTTCGTCTTCAGATACAATTACACAAAGTACTATGGGGTAATGAGCGTGGAAAATAGAAACTATGCAATAGTACTTTTTTCTGGGGGTTTAGATTCTACAACAACACTTGCGATTGCTAAATCTATGAATTTCAATATTATTGCACTCACGATAAATTACGAGCAAAGACATATTTCTGAGGTAGATGCTAGCAAACTTATCTTGAATGATTATCCAGATGTCCAGCATATTATTTTTAATGTTGATTTGAATAAAATCGGTGGCTCTGCTCTCACAGATCCTGAAATTGATATTCCAAATAACCTATCTGAAGATATCCCAATTACTTATGTCCCAGCACGTAATACAATTTTTTTGTCGATAGCTGCTGCTTATGCAGAACGTTTTGAAGTCAGGGATATTTTTATAGGTGTAAATGCTATAGATTACTCAGGATACCCAGATTGTAGGCCAGAATTCATAAATTCATTTGAAAGTATGATTAATTTGGGAACAAAATCAGGTGTTACTGGAAAAAAGATAACCATACACGCACCATTAGTAAAAATGAAAAAATATGAAATTATTAAATCTGGGGTAGAACATGGTGTCGACTACTCTAAAACATTATCATGTTACAACCCAAGCGACGACGGCTTAGCTTGTAATGCCTGCGATGCTTGTCACTATAGAAAAGAGGGTTTTCGTATAGCTGGAATCGACGATCCAACAAAATATAAAAAATGAAAAAAATACATGCTTATATTAATAATTACTAATATAATTATATGATTCATAAAGAGGAAAATAAAGATGGAATATAACTCAATTAATTTAATGTTTTATGTGTTTGCTCTAGGACTAGTCCTTGGTTTCATTGTTAATAAGACAAATTTTTGCACTATGGGAGCAGTTTCTGACTGGGTTAACATTGGTGACACGGCACGATTAAAATCTTGGATGCTAGCAGCTTCTATAGCTATTGTTGGTGTGACTTTTTTAGAATATTTTAATTTTTTTAATGCCTCAGAATCAAGAATACCATACAGGGACTCAGTTTTCTTTTGGCCTAGATACATTATTGGTGGTTTACTATTCGGCATAGGGATGACATTTGCGAGTGGTTGTGGGAATAAGATATTGATTAGAATAGGTGGTGGAAATATAAAATCTGTCATTGTTTTACTGATAGCTGGAATAATGGCTTATCTTATGACAAGGACTGATTTTTATGGACTTGTCTTTCATAGTTGGATGAGACCAATAAGTCCTGACCTTGCAAGCTATGGAATAAATGATCAATCTTTGCCAACAATCTTAATGTCAATATTTTCAATCGCTGAGAGTGATGGATTCAGATTTTTACTGGGTATCTTGACTGCTTCCATCATGATGTATTTCATTTTTAAATCAGGTGACTTTAAAAATTTTGATAATATTTTATCAGGAATAACCGTGGGATTGGTTGTGGTGCTCGCATGGTTACTTACAGGAGGCGACATTGGAGAGGAGTGGATCGAAGCAAATAACTTTATGGACACGCCTCAGCCAGGCGTTGGAGTCCAATCATTTACATTCATAAACCCGATGAGTGAAACACTTGTTTTTGTAGGTAATTCTCTCGACAATTTTTATATTACTTTTGGAGTTTCTGCGTTGCTGTCTGTAATTTTAGGTTCTTTTTTATACTCTGTATTATCAAATAATTTTAGAGTGGAGTGGTTTGCTTCGAAGCAAGATTTTATTAGGCATATTGTAGGAGGAACTCTTATTGGTATAGGTGGCGTGCTTTCTCTAGGCTGTACAATTGGGCAAGGAGTTACAGGAGTTTCTACACTTGCAGTAGGGTCATTTGTTACATTGATATCTATTATAATCGGTGCTTCCATAACGATGAAAATAGAGTATTATAAAGCTGTTTATGATGATTCATCTTTTATCGATCAAC
>CAJWIW010000082.1 GCA_913041865.1 uncultured Gammaproteobacteria bacterium | reverse complement strand
TTACAGAGACTCCTCTACAAAAAACGTCAGATGAACAAAAACAGCTAAAAATAATTGGTAGAGCAAAATCATTACAAAGTGTCTTCAGAGCAATCGGTAAGATATCAAAGTCAAATATAAGCGTACTAATTCGTGGTGAATCTGGTACAGGAAAAGAACTCATTGCCCAGTCTGTTCATGAAAATAGTGATAGATCTGAAAGCCCATTCATTGCAATAAATGTTGCAGCTATCCCTCACGATCTTTTAGAGTCAGAGCTATTTGGTCATGAGAAAGGAGCGTTTACAGGTGCGCAAACTCAAAGAATTGGAAGATTCGAACAGGCACATGGCGGTACCCTCTTTTTAGACGAGATAGGTGATATGCATCCAGAACTGCAAACCAGATTACTCCGTGTTTTATCTAGTCAAGAGTTTTATAGAGTAGGCGGTCATCATCCTATCAAATCTGATGTCAGAATAATTGCAGCAACAAATCAGTCCATCGAGAGACTTATTCATGAGCAGAAATTCAGAGAAGACTTATATCACAGATTAAATGTTTTTAAATTAGCATTGCCACCTTTACGCGAAAGGACAGAGGATATAGTAAATTTAACGAGCTTCTTTCTCAAGGAGTCTGCCATAGAACTCAAGACTGAGGAAAAAACAATGGATCAGAAAGTCATAGAATTTTTTGAGCAATATAGTTGGCCAGGAAACATAAGACAATTAGAAAATATATGTAGATATTTAACTGTCATGAGCTCCTCTAATATAATCACATTAGACGATCTGCCTGACGATTTTGCTGATGAAGAAAATACTAAAGAAAACTCAGACGGTACCTCATGGGAAGATTTATTAAGAAATAATATTAGAACTGGAATCTCTAAAGATTTAAATTTTATAAAAGATACAAGCAGAAAACTTGAATCAATATTAATAGATGAATCGCTAAAAGCAACAAAGGGAGTAAAACAAGAAGCTGCCAAACTACTTGGGTGGGGTCGCAATACACTAGCTAAAAAAGCTAAAGAAAGTTAATTATTTCTGTATCTGCTAATTTTCTTTCACAAAATAAGATCTCATGAACCGTTTTCAGAACTGGTCCAGGATTAACGCCACTACTAATAATCATTTCATATAAGGCACGTGTCATTCCATAACCCTCTACAGTTCCTATATCATTAATGAGCTTTTGAAGAGAATTTGACTGTCCTAGTTGTAATCCGAATCTACGATTACGTGAAACATCACTCAGACATGATAATCTTAAGTCCCCATTACATGAAGGGCTTGAGAGTGTTTTCCTTATATCAGTATCATCTGCTCGTGAACCTCTAGTAGAATAGATATACTTGGTAATCTCAAAAATCTCATTTTTTGTTACCTCTATCATTTTGAGGATATCTGAGGTGCTATAATTATTAGAAGTGAGTATTCCTGACAATATAGCAGCGACGTTTTTCATTATACCTGAAATCTGCACACCAATTAAATCATTAGTCTTTTGCATTTCAAACATATTAGTTACAAAATGCTTTTCAATAGTATCAAGATATTCATTGCTATTAGATGCAATACTGACACACATCTTTTCTCCACTCACTAAATCTTTTGCGAAACTAGGACCCGAGATTATACAACAATCAATAGTATTGCCGAAGGTCTCAGTGAGTAATTGATCAAAAAGTTTATTTGATTTTTGATCCAATCCTTTTGTAAGCCAAATAAAACTTGAGTATTGAGATAAATACTTTTTATTCTGTTCAATAAGATCAGAAAAACCACTACTTGAAGTTGCTATTATGTTGTATGTTTCAATTGAAAGAGACTTATTTAGAATATTACTTAAATAGTCAAATGAGACATTATCGTTGAATTTAATGCCTAATGATTTACACTTTTTATTTTCATTAAGAGTATCTATCTTACTTTTTGTTCTTCCGTAAATTTCAACAGAACAATTATTCTTTGATAAATGGTAGGCTATTGCTAATCCCCATTCACCGGAACCAAGTATTCTAAATGTAGTTGTCATTAGTTATTTTTTTTCTTTGCGAGCTCTTGTTGGTGAAGAGCATTAAAATCAATTGGGGCAAAAAATATTGGTGGGAAACCAGATTTTTGGATTAATGTTGAAACAGTCTCCATTGCATAAGGGAAAATTATATCTGGACATCGAACGTTTAGAAAACTACTTTTTAAGTCTTCATCGGCTCCCTCAATTCCAAAAACACCTGACTGCTTAAGTTCAACTAAATAGATTGCTTTCTCTTCCGTCTCAGCTTTAACAGATATATCTAGAGTTACTTCATAGGTGCTCTTATCAATTTCGTTAATGGAAGTCTTTAGGTTAAAACCTACTTTAGGTTGCATTTTTATTTCATTGAAAATCATTGGTGCTTCTGGTGATTCTAATGAAATATCTTTTGAGTAAATTCTGTGTACAACAAACTTGATCTGATTTTCAGTCATTTATTCTCTCCTGACAACGGCATATTGTTATCTAACCAGGCAGTGATGCCACCATCTAAATAACATGTATTCTGGACTCCTGCCTTATTCAACAGTTTCGCAGCTTTGATCGAATCGTTGTCATTAGTAGAGTATGTCACAACGTAGTCAACTTTATTAATTTTTAAAGATACTAGATCATCCACAGAATAATTCTTTGCATTCGCTATATGCCCTTTTTGGTAATCATCAGTTTTTCGAAGGTCAATTAAAAGTACGCGAGATGAATTAATTAAAGATGTTAGCTCATCAATTGTTAATTTTTTTATCGAACTAAAAGTTGTTTTAAGTTCAAGGTTTATAATCATGATGAGCAATATGACAAATGCTAATACAAGCACGATATTCTCAGAAATAAAACTAGCCAATGAAAATACTCCTAATTATTTTTGATGTGAGCAAAAAACTTCTCTCATCATCTCAATCAATTTAA
>CAJWIW010000081.1 GCA_913041865.1 uncultured Gammaproteobacteria bacterium | reverse complement strand
AATCAGTTTGGTAGTGACTCAGATAGTATTGCTCAACATTTAAACAATCATAATCTATCTAGTAAACAAAGAACTAGAATTAGGACTAATATTACGACTCAATACAATAAACAAAAAGAGTTGCAGGAACAACCTAAGAACTTTATTGTGTACGAGAACTCAACAGATAAACGAATACAAGACATGGTAGATCAACTTAAAAAAGATTATCATACCTATGTGAGTGTGTTATCTTCTGGTAAGTTATCTGTCGGTGATATTGTACAGAGGGCAGTAAAAGAAATTAAAGATGGTAAGAACAACATTAAGAGAATCAAACTTGTTGTATATCATCCTACACAATCTGCTAAGAATACGTTTGATACAAAGTGGAAGTCTATGATTGACGCTTGGGATTGGGCAGTAGATAAAGAGAAGATTGAAAGTATAACATATATAGAAATGCCACACTTAAAAGAGGAGATATAATGGGCATATACGATTACGATAAAGACGCTAAACCTAAGATGTCGCAGGAAGAACGTGACGCAATGATGAAGAAATTTTTAATAAAAATCTTGGCCGTTTCACTAGTTTTAACCAAAGTGAGATACCAATCCTTTTCTCTATCCTAAGAAAGATAAGCAACTTTCTGAGACTATATCCAGAATATTTTTTCAAAATGAGACTTGGTATGAGTAAAATTCTGGGAGAGAAATATACTGATGCTTGCAGAGCTTTTGAAGAATACTGTTTAAACTGCATTGATCTTAAAACTTCTTTTGACCCTAAATATGTCTCAGAATTAATATCAAAAATATTAGCCTCTGAAATAGCATTTAAATCTGTAAAATCCTGACCATATTTGCTTATAGTTTTTAAAGCCAATCCTCTGTAAATTATTCCAGTGTCAAAATAAGAAAAATTAAATTTCTTTGAAATACCTCTTGCTATTGTTCCTTTTCCTGAACCAGCACCACCATCTATTGCAACAATAAAAGTCATATTTTTATGCAGATAATTTAGCCCCTAATTTTTTCATTAATTTTATAAAGTCTGGAAAGCTGGTATTAATTGTTTCAGTATCATCCACTTTTATTGGTTCATATGAAACCATACCCAATATAATTGATGACATTGCAATACGGTGATCTAAGTTAGTCTCAATTAAAGCACCACCCTTTGGCCCGTCAGTATTTCCCTCAATGATAAGATTATTATCCTCAATGGTTGTGTTAATTCCATTTTTAGACAAAAAATTATAAATACCTAACAACCTATCACTTTCTTTTACCTTCAACTCTGATAACCCACGAAATATAGAGGTTCCACTGGCCATAGATGCTGCTACAGCAAGTATCGGATAATCATCAATCATACTAGGTGCTCGATTGGCGGGAACATCTATTGGATTTAAAGTGCTAGATGAAACTTCCATATCGTAGGTTATTTCTCCAGCTTCATTCTTTTTATTAGAATATATTATACTAGCCCCCATATCATCTAAACATTTATATATGCCGTCGCGAGTAGGGTTTGATAAAACATTCTTGATTTTAATTTTTGAATTCTTACAAATTAATCCAGCAACGACAGGATAAGCTGCAGAAGATGGATCGCCAGGAATGCTTATATTTACTGGATTTAAGACTTTCTGTCCTTCAAAACTTATATAATTCTTTCCACCTTTTTTTTCTAAATTAATTTCATAACCATAGTATTTAAAAAGAGTTTCAGTGTGATCCCTTGTTTTTTCTTTTTCTATTATAGTAGTTATGCCTGGTGTATTTAGACCAGCTAGCATTATAGCAGATTTAACTTGAGCAGAGGCTATCCTCATTTCATGTGTAATAGGAATGGGATATTCAGCACCCTTGACCTCTATTGGAAGAAAATCTGAATTACTCAATTTAAAATTTGCCCCAAAATTAATTAAAGGGTCTGTAACTCTTCTCATTGGTCTTTGGGATAATGAAACATCTCCAATAAAATTAGTTTTAATAGGATGAGTTGAAACAAGTCCCAGTATAAGCCTTGCGGCAGTTCCTGAGTTTCCAAAATCAAGCGGTTTTTCGGGTTGTTTCAGACTGCCAATGCCAATGCCATTTATAATACACTCATAATTTGAATTCAGGTCAATATATGAACCAAGTGATTTCATTGAGTTTATTGTACAATTGACATCGGAACTATTAAGTAAGCCAGTTATTTTACTCTCACCAATTGCTAAAGAAGACAAGATAATACATCTGTGAGAAATAGACTTATCTCCAGGTATAATAATTTCTCCACTCAATTCAGAACTTTTGCTTGAAAAAAGACTTGAGCTTGACATAATATTTTTTTGATCTTGATTCATTGTTAATTTAGGTTTAGCAGACATATTATAAGAAAAAAACTTTTTTTGGTTTTGACACTATTGTTTCTTCATGGCAATGGAGATAAATAATTTTATAGAGATAAAAATGAGCAAAGATAAATTAGGTAAAAAGAGAGTATGCCCTACAACAGGAAAAAAATTCTATGACCTTAACAAGGATCCTGTAGTTAGTCCTTATACTGGTGAAATATTAAAAGATATAAATATTGAAGATATAGAAAAAGAAAAAACTGAGTCACCTACTCTTGAGACTCAAGTTAATGAAAGTGAATTAGAAAACACAGATGAAGATATCAAAGAAATTGATGATGTAATTGAAAATAATGATGAAGATATAATACCAGAAATTGACGAAGAAGCAATTCCAGATTTAGAAAATTCAACCGATGATGAGGTCATTGATAGCGAAAATGATGATGATATTAACGAGTTTGACGCTGATGATCTTGATGGCCTTGAGGATGAAGATGAGGATGTCTTTATTAGTGAAAATGATGATGTTTCTGATGTAATAAAGACTGTTTCAAACGAAAATGATGATGAGTAAATATGGGGCTATAGCTCAGCTGGGAGAGCGCTTGCATGGCATGCAAGAGGTCAGCGG
>CAJWIW010000080.1 GCA_913041865.1 uncultured Gammaproteobacteria bacterium | reverse complement strand
TAATTTCTGGTGCACTTCTCGATAAGAATATAAGCAATCAAGAGGAGCTTGACCAGTTTCTTATTGATCTTGATGGTTCAGAAGATAAATCTAATTTAGGAGCTAATTCCTTGTTATCTGTGTCAATGGCCTTTGCAAAAGCTTGTTCGGACTCACAAAGAATTCCATTCTTCGAATACTTTGGCGATCAAACAAATCTTCCGACGCCAATGATGAATATAATTAATGGTGGAGCACACGCGAACAACAACATCGATATTCAGGAGTTTATGATAATTCCAGTGAGTGCACCTAACTTCAAAGAATCTCTCAGATACGGCGCTGAGGTTTTTCATTGCTTAAAAAAAGTTCTTAACCAAAAGCGACTTAATACTGCTGTAGGAGACGAAGGCGGTTTTGCGCCTGACTTAAAAACGAATGAAGAGGCGCTAGATACAATATTAGAAGCAATAATGAGTGTGGGTTTAAAAGAGGGAAAAGATATAGTTTTAGCACTTGATGTTGCTAGTAGCGAATTTTATAAAGACGGTTATTATCACTTAGACTCTGAGAATCGTAAATTTAACTCAGAAGAGTTCTCTCACTATCTAGAGCATTTAGTTAAGACTTATCCAATAATATCAATTGAGGACGGCATGGGCGAATCAGACTGGATTGGATGGAAAATTCTGTCAGATAAGCTAGGGCATAAAATCCAATTGGTTGGAGATGATTTATTTGTTACAAATAAGAAAATTCTTCAGGATGGAATTGACAAAGAAATTGCAAATTCAATTTTAATTAAGCCAAACCAAATTGGCACAATCACTGAAACAATTGAAGCTATTGATCTGGCTGTTGATTCTAATTACACAGCAATAATCTCGCATCGTTCAGGAGAAACATCAGATACGTCTATTTCTGATATTGCTGTTGGAACAAGAGCATCTCAAATAAAAACAGGATCCTTATCTAGATCAGATAGGATTGCAAAATACAACCAATTGCTGAGGATTGAGGAGAGACTGGGCAATAAAGCAACTTTTGATGCAAAGAATGCGTTTGCTATTCCTTTCGTAAATAACGATACATAATTTTATGGAAAATATACGGTGGATAATTCTGGCGCTAGCAATAATCACTGTTTTTTTGCATATTAATATATGGGTTTCAGAAAACGGATATCAGAGAATCCGCTCACTCTCTTCTCAAATTAATGAGCAAATAGAAATCAACCAAGTTTTAAAAGATCGAAATAATGCTCTTCAGGCTGAAATTGATAATCTTCAGAGTGGAAACGAATCAATTGAAGAAAGAGCGAGGAGTGATCTCGGATTTATAAAAGATGATGAGATATATTATTTTGTCGTAGAGTAATTTTTTTATCCCCTCTTTAATAAGACATATAAGGCACCGGTTCCGCCATCATGTTGACGTGCTGAAACATAAGCCAATACTTGTTTCCATTTTTTTAGTGATCTCTTGACCTCATCTTTTATAACTGGGCCTCTTTCACCTGATCCTAAACCTTTTCCATGTATTATTCGAACACATCTATGATTACTTAGTATTGAATGATTGATAAATGATTTAAGAGCATCGCTTGCCTGATTTAGGTTTAAACCATGAAGATCAAGTTCCGATTCTACGCTGATTTGACCCTTCTCAAGTTTTTTTAGGATTCTATAATCAATGCCTTTGCGATGAAATCTTAGGAAAGCTGATGTTGATTTTTCTTGATCTTCAATATTACAATCGAGCGTTTCTGTTAAAACATCTCGCTGATCTATTTGAGTAAATCTTGCTTTTGCAATAGGTTTTTTTTTGAAATATTGTTTCTTGTTTTCTTTTAGTGGTACCGAGTTTTTCACAGTATTTCGAAACAATTCACGGTCTTCTGGTGATATACTTATTTCGTCTTTATTTTTAGTTGTCATCTTATTTGCTCAACTTATTTGATGTAACTCATCATACCATTGGTATACAAGATAGATATATGGACTAATTTGGATTATTGATATTAGATGATTATTTTATTAAGCAATGATGATGGTTACAATGCGAATGGTATAAAGGTTTTATCGAAATCTTTAGATCAAATCGCACGCGTAATTTTTTGCGCTCCGATGAAGAATCATTCTGGGTCGAGTAGCTCTTTATCCCTTCGCAAAGATATCAGTGTAAAACAAATTGAAAAAGATGTTTTTGTTGTTAACGGTACTCCAGCAGATACTGTTCATCTGGGATTATCAGGATTTCTAGATGTCACTCCTGATTTAGTTGTATCAGGTATAAATTTTTGATTAGTAAAAAAGTAATGCCAATCTTCATTCAACCATTGAATAGTTACCTCATTCAATTTTACTTTATAGGAAAATATAGTTTCATTGTCATACCTAAACAAATCTTGTATATTTTTAGGATACATACTATCTTTTTCTTCTCTTAGCATGGTCATTAATTTCATAGTTTTGTCAAAGTCACCAAAGAAATCTAATTTATTAATATCTTCTTTTTTATTAGAGTTTTTGACTATTATAACCTTTGATAAATCAACAGCAGAAAAAGTATCCTCTGTGACGGTTAGCATATTAGGACAACCACAACTATGAGTCTGTGCATCACTCTTAATTTCAGTGTTACACTCTTTGCATCTAATAACAATCATTTACCTACACTAATGTGTTCATTTGCTAATATATTTATTTTTATAGAACATGACCGTTCTTTCTAGTCCCACATCAAAATTTATTTGAGGAGTCCATCCAGTCCTATCAGTTAACTTTGAAAAGTCAGTTCCATATCTTTTATCAACACCTGGTCTATCATTAGAAACCCCTATCAAATCATAAGGTTTCTTAAGTATATCCAATATTTTTTTAGTGACTTGTATATTTTGCATCTCACAAGCACCCCCAATATTGAATTTATCATTCAATACCTTTTGATGATCTAAAGTCCATATCGCAGAACAATGATCGTCAACATGTATCCAATCCCTAATTTGTTCTCCACCGTCATGCATATAAGTTATTTTATCATCTAAAGAGTTGATAATAACTTTAGGTATTAATTTTTCCTCATGCTGTCCTGTACCATAA
>CAJWIW010000079.1 GCA_913041865.1 uncultured Gammaproteobacteria bacterium | reverse complement strand
AACTCATCGATAACTTGTAACTTGAGTCCAGGTTGTAGTATTGATTTTGCTTTTACAAGACTATGAAGATTTTTAATATCAAGTTTATGAGTATCAAAGTATTTATCATTTACCTTAAACTTAATTATGGTTCCTGATTTCTTTTTTAGTTTTTTCTTCGTTTTAGATAGTTGTTTTTTTATAGAACCATTAGAAAACGACATCTCATATTGATGATTATCGCCACCTCTTACAACAATTACTTTTAGTAACTCGGAGAGTGCGTTAACTATTGACACACCTACTCCATGAAGACCGCCGGAAAATTTATAATTTTTATCTGAAAATTTAGCCCCTGAATGGAGGTTTGTCATTATCACCTCTATACCCGATACTTTATGATCCGGATGTTTATCTACTGGAAGACCTCTGCCGTTATCCTCAACGGATACACAGTCGTCACTATGTAATGTGATAGTGATATGGTCACAAAATCCAGAAATTGCCTCATCTACACTATTGTCTATTAATTCTTGAACTAGATGATTAGGATTCGTTGTATCAGTGTACATACCAGGTCGTTTTTGAACTGGCTCAATTCCCTTGAGGACTTCGATATCAGATGATGTATATTTTTTTTTCACCATGTTGCTGTATAATTAACTATACTACATCAAAAAGGAGAGAGTATAAATGAATTATGTCTTTTATGATTTTGAGACATCAGGAACTAATAGATATTTTGACCAGCCTATCCAGATAGCGGCAGCGCTAGTCAACGAAAAATTCGAAATTGTTGAGACTTTAAATGAGACTTGTAAACTTAAAGATGGCATTGTTCCTCATCCTCAAGCACTTCTTATCAATAAAATTAAGATTGATACACTTAAGAATGGTCAATCTTTTTTCGAGATGGTAAACAAAGTCCATAGAAAGTTTACAGACTGGTCTCCAGCTATTTTTATTGGTTACAATAGCCTTTTTTTTGATGAAGTAGTTTTGAGACAGAGTCTCTATCAATCTTTATATGATCCTTATTTAACAAATACAAATGATAATCGAAGAGCAGACTTATATCACATTATGTGTGCCATAACTAAATTGAGACCAAACACAATCGAACTTGGTTATAATCCAAAAACGGAAAAAGAAAGTTACAAACTTGAGCATCTTGCTATTGCGAATAATGTTGAACAAAAACAAGCACATGATGCAATGAGTGATGTATATGCAACTGTTGGATTGGCGCAAATTATAAAAGAAGAAGCTAGTGATTTTTGGGGGCACTGTATGAATATTAGTAATCCCAATAATTTTTTATCATATTTGGATATGCAAGATATTGTTTTCAAAGCACCTTCGCATCCCACGCATGACTTTTATCCAATATCATATATAACTGCTAATCCTGAACGATCCAAAGAGCTAAGTTTTTTTGATTTGAACTATGATATAGATAAATATTGTGACTCAAGTCTAACTGGTATCATTTCTCTTATAGAGAGTAAAGAAAAAATAATAAAAATATTGGAGATAAACAAAGCGCCAATAATACTAGGAAATGATTTTATAAAAAAATCTGAACTTTTATCTGGAAAATTAAAAAATGATTACCATGACAAGGTAAATAAAATAAAAAATAATGAAAAGTTTGTTCAGAAACTTGAGCAAGCTCTAGTAGATAGATCACAGGATAAGGCAGTAAACTACCCTATGCCTGATTTTCTCGAAACGCAAATATACTCAGGATTCAGTGGACCATCAGATAAAGAAAAAATGGATGATTTTAGAAACACAGCAGACTTTGAAAAAAAATATATGATTTCAAAAGATTTCGAAGATGCCAGGTATAGAGAAATTGCCTACAGAATTCTTTTTAATGAGTGTCCAACAGTTTTTACAGAAGATAAATTAAATGAACGAAAACAGTTTTTCGCACAGAGAGCTTTAGACTCAAATAGCGATGTTAAATGGTGCACAATTGATAAAGCACGAAAAGCAATAGAAAATTTACAAGATAGTGATGTTTCTAAAACAGATGCATCGTCAATCAAAGAAATAGAATCATTTATAAATGAAGAAGAGGAAAAATATAAAAAATACTTAGCATGCTAATTATTTAGTGTTCTTAAAATTTGTTTATACGGAACGTATCCAGGTATAATTTTCCCACTCTCTGTAAAAATCATAGGCGTACCATTCACTCTGAGCGCGTAGGCCAACTCCAAGTTAGCTGATAGCGGATTATCACATTTAGCCTCATCAATAAAATCACCCTCGAAAGCTTTTTCAAGCAATTCTTTTTTATTTTCAGAGCACCATAGAGAGGCCATATTCATATATGCGTCGTCATCAATTCCATTTCTTGGAAAAAGAACGTATCTCACTTCAATATTGTTTTGCAATAAATCAGGTATTTCATTATGTAGTTTTTTGCAATATGGACAGGATACATCTGTAAAGACAGTGATGACATGATCTGTTCTTTTTGGTTTGTAGATAATAACATTATTGTTATCCAGTTTCTCAAGAACTGACAATCTAAAACTCTCAATTTTCTGCTGAGTTAGATTTATTCCTGAGTTCAGTTCAATAATATTTCCCGCTAATAAATAATTAAGATCTGCTGTTAAGTAGAAGATTTGCTCACCAATCAAGATCTCAAAGAATGAATTATTTATCTTCTCAATAGAATCTATTTTAAGATCCGGGTATGTTTTAAAAAATTTATCTTGTGCGTCTTTTATAGAATAGTTCTGATCATTCTGCTGTGAACAAGAAACTAGTGCCAAAAAAGATAGAATTAAAAGATATTTCACAGCTTTCCTCTAGGATGATGTTCATGATGAAAAGCTTGAAGCCTCTCTTTTGCTACATGTGTATAAATCTGGGTTGTAGATAAACTTGAGTGTCCTAATAATAATTGAACAGCTCTTAAATCAGCACCATTATTTAACAAGTGAGTTGCAAAAGCATGCCTCAAAGTGTGAGGCGAGATGCTTTTATTTGGTATTGATTTTTTGGAGTGCCTACAGATCATATACCAACATGCTTTTCTTGAAAAAATTTTACCTTTATTAGTAAGGAATACTCTTTTATTATTTTTAGAT
>CAJWIW010000078.1 GCA_913041865.1 uncultured Gammaproteobacteria bacterium | reverse complement strand
TTTTTTCATTCTAATCTTTATCTCAAAAATGATATAATAGCACAAAATTAATTAATATTGAATTGTCACACTATGAAGAAGTTAAGCTATAGAATTGAATCTGATTCTCTTGGGAAAGTACGAGTACCTAAAACTGCTTTATACGGTCCACAGACACAACGTGCTGTGGATAATTTCAAAATTAGTTGGTATAGATTTGATCCTATTTTTATCGAATCACTAGCAGCACTAAAAGCATCTTGTTCTTATGCAAATAAAAGCGCAAAATTAATGCCCTCTAAGGTTGCTAATGCAATTTATCAAAGTGCAACTTTAATAATGAATAATATTGAAGATTATTATGATCAATTCCCTATCGATGTTTTTCAAACAGGTTCTGGGACGAGTACGAATATGAATATGAATGAGGTTCTCTCAAACCTTGCATCTAAGAAATCTAAGATCAAAGTGCATCCTAATGATGATGTAAATATGTCACAGAGCTCGAATGACGTTATACCGTCGACAATAAATATCTCATCTGTTCTGCTAGCAACAGAACTCAGTGCTGCGATCGATTTCCTTGTTATGAAAATGATAGAAAAAGAATGGGAATATAAAGATATAATTAAGACAGGAAGAACGCATCTAATGGATGCAGTTCCCTTGACTCTTGGATATGAGATAGAATCATGGAGAGAGCAATTAGTTCACGCTAATGATTCGTTAGAATCAAGCATCCAGGAGTGCCAATATTTACCTATTGGAGGAACTGCAATAGGCACAGGTATTAACGCGCCGAAATCATTTGCTAAGAATGTATGCAAAGAACTTAGTAAGATTTTTAAAAAACAAAAGGTAAAATTTGTACCTAACATTAATAAATCTGAGATGATGAGTTCACAAAACCATATACTTGATATCTCAAGTTCTCTTTTACGTGTAGCTTCTTGCCTGACGAAAATTGCTAACGATTTACGATGGATGAATTCTGGGCCTATATCAGGTTTATCGGAAATTAAACTTAAAGCACTTCAACCAGGAAGTAGTATCATGCCAGGTAAAATTAACCCTGTAATACCTGAAGCTGTTTTGATGGCTGCTGCACAGGTTACCGGTAATCACTCCACCATTAATTTATCTTGTGTTTCTGGTACTTTCCAATTGAATACTATGTTACCAATAATTGCTCATAATGCTATTGAGTCATTTAATATTCTTATAAGCTCAGTAGTCGCTGTCACTGAAACCGTTGATACGCTTACAGTAAATCATGCATCCATCAAAGAATCTTTAGATAGGAATCCGATTATAGCAACTAAATTAAATGAGGTAATAGGATACGACAAAGCAGCTCAAATAGTTAAAGAGGCGTATAAGACAAATAAACCAATACTTGAAGTGGCTGAGAGCATGACTAATTTAAGCAGAGCTCAGCTGCAAAAATTACTTGACCCTAAAAAACTAGTTTAATAGTGAATATCAATAAATTCCAAGCTAATAATATTTTTATTAAATGGCTAGTTGGTTTTATTCTCATTATTTGTACATTCTATTTATTATTTTTCTATGGTTTCATTTCTGAGTTGTTTAAGAATGATATTAGTTTCATATCCCCAATTATCTTATTTATATTTATAATCAGCACAATATTTGTTGGTTATCATGTTAATTTACTTCAAATTTCTATCTACACACTCAAAGCATCAAGTAATGATTTGGATATTCAAACTATTTGTCAAACTAGGCAACATAACTACTACCTAGCATGCATCTATGACTTGTTTAAATTAAGTAACGTGTCAAATTTATCAAATATGCTAGAACTTTTAGAGCTCAAAATCTCAAAATATCTTAGAATCTTATCTTTTATTGTTGACTTACTAATAAGGCTTGGATTGGTAGGTACAGTCATCGGCTTCATACTAATGCTTCAGTCAGTTACTCTTATTGAAAACTTTGATATAAATTTGATGCAGGATCTTATGAAGAATATGAGTGCAGGGATGATGGTTGCTCTGTACACCACATTAACAGGACTTATTACGGCAATGATATTAATGTTACAAAATAAATATTTGGAATTATTGTTAGTAGATTTGTACTCTATCGTATCTGAACAATTAAGAGCTAAAAAATGAAATTTAAATCTTTAAATACAGGCACAGATCCATTCACAGATCTCTTATTTAATATTTTACTTGGATTTGTGTTTCTCTTTTTTATTACAATTTTATTCATCAACCCCATCACTAAACTTGGGAATATTAATATGAAAGCAGAATTTATTATAACGATAGATTGGCCAGATAATCTACCTGATGATGTGGATATTTGGGTAAAAGATCCAAATGGTGAGATTGTTTCTTATCTTAAGAAAGAGGCAGGTTGGCTTCATCTTGATAGAGATGATCAAGGGATAATTAATGATACTGTTATGATAGGCACTAAAGAAGTAATATATCCAATTAATAGGGAAGTAGTAACACTCAGAGGGATCATACCAGGTGAGTATACAGTAAATGTTTATCTTTATGCGCACAAAAGTGAGAGACCAGTCAATGTGAATCTAACGATAGAAAAAGTTAATCCTACATTAAAATTAGTATACTTTAATGATGCTTCGTTGATAAAGACAGATGTAGAGCTTACGCTTGCAAGATTTAATTTAGATAGCCAAGGAAAGTATACTCCTCTTGGAAATGACCAAACCATACTTACACCATATAAACTGGAGGGATTATAGTGACTATTGAGATAATCATTTTGATTTTTCTCTTAAGTATTTTATACGCTTTATTTATTTATAAATTGATCCAAGCAAATCAGCTTAAAAAGCCGATCTTAAGCGTTGTGTCTATTTTTTTTGTGTTCGTATTAGTACATTATGTATTCCATAGTAATTTAGGTTATCCGATAAATAATCATTTACCTGAAACTTTTAAATTATTACATTTTCATAAATCAAAAAATAAGATCGTAATGTTAATAACTAGTAACGATCAACATCTACCCAGACTTCATAGCCTAGATTATGATTTAGAATTAGAGGAATTATTAGCGGAGGCAATGAATGATGAGAGAGCTGGGAAACTTCTGCTTGGTGTTACAGAAAAAAATAGATCTGATGGAGTTCCAAGTATAAAATTTAGGGAGATTAAGAGAAATTTACCAACGAAATAGTGATATATTTAGCTGTTTTCTGTGCTAGAATA
>CAJWIW010000077.1 GCA_913041865.1 uncultured Gammaproteobacteria bacterium | reverse complement strand
TTTAACTATGGGGAGAATACATAAAATTGTATATAAAAAACTTATGATGTACTATATTTTTATGATTATCCTTGCAGTTGATTCCTCGAGTAAAGATTTATCTTTATCATTGAAAATTGAAGAAGATTTAGAAACTAAAATATATCAGAAAGATGGGAGACATAGTGAGATATTTCTTGAGGCACTCAACGACCTAGTAGAAAACAATATTCAAGTAGCTGACTTATCTGTTATATTATTTAATAAAGGTCCCGCAAGTTTCACAGGCACTAGGGTAGCAGCCTCTTCACTTCAAGCGATAGGTTATAGTTTAAATATACCAGTAATAGGCATCTCATCTCTTGAGGTAATGGCTCACGTATATTCAAGAGATTCTGACATAAGAAAATTTGATTGCGCTAAATATGCCTATGGCAACAATTATTTCACTGCCTCGTTTGCAAAAGTAAAAAAATTACGCCAAACAAAAAGTACATCTCTGGCTGAAATTCAGATGATTAATGCATCACATGATGAGCATCTTATTATCAACACTGAACTATCAAGACATTTAGACAATAATGATCTATCCATAACATTAGATCATACAATTTTAAAACACGAGACGGATAGCGAGGACTTGATATCTTATGCAGAAAAGTATGTAGATTTTGCTGATGAATTTAATCTTTCTTATACATTGCCAGATTATGCAAATCATGAAATTTAGTTAAGATAAGTTTCCTATTTTCTGGCCGACTCTAATTTTTTGACCTTTTTTAATAGATGACAAAAGTTTTACATTCTTATCAAACAATATAATCACCGTTGATCCACTCTTGAACATACCAAGCTCCTCTCCTTTATTTAAAATAATTTTCTTCTTATTATGATTAGTTGTAATAGTTTTCTTGGGATACGGAGGGGACACTTCACCTTTCCACTTAACCTCAATGGATGATACATTTATAGCAGCAATGAATACCACAGCAAATGTAAAATTATCATTTTTAAATAAACATGATAAACGCTCATTCCTTGCATAAAGATTATTTATTTTGTTTACTGCATGCATTGCGACACTGAACAATCTTCCAGGTATATGTGATGTAAATGCTAGTTTCCCATGATAAGGCATATGCACTCTATGATAATCTTTTGGTGATAAATAAATAGTCATAAAGCAGCCATCCATAAAAATATCATCTGACTTATTATTCTGGATAAGGTCTAGTATTGATATTCTCTTACCTTTGACTTGAAGTATTGTATTGTTATCAATATCTCCGTATTGTGTAATTGTTCCATCACAAGTTGAAACAATAGAATTTTTTGCCTTATCTATTTTATGAACACCAGGTTTAAGTTTTCTAGTAAAAAATTCACAAAACGTTTGATAATCATTTGGTGATTGATTAATGCATTCTTTCATATTTACCTTAAAAAATTTTATATATAATTTTATGAGACTCGGAACAAGAGGATTCTTTGTTCTAGTGATTATAAAAGTTATTCTTGAAAATATATAATGAGGTATTAAAAAAAGCCAATATGCTTTGATAAATTCTAGGATATTATTTATGGAGTTTCTCATTAATAAAAGCTATTAACTATATCTTCAAAAATATTATCTATATTAACTGGTGGCGTATATAAACCAATTAAGTTTGCATTTTTATTTGTTATAAATATTGCGCTTGTATGGTCAAAAAACTTTACGTCTCCATCCATTGATATTTCTTTATAATAAACCCCAACTCTTTTTGCGAGTTCTTTTAGTTCACTATCTTTTGTCGCTAAACCCTCAAACCTGCTATCGAAGTACTCTACGTATTTTTTTATTTTAGATAAATCATCAGACGTATCGACTGATATAAATAACATGCGAATATCTCTCTCAATTCCGCTATTTTCTAACTTTTTAAAAACTTGCCTAATTTTCATCAGGGTATCAGGACAATAATCTGGACAATTGGTGTATCCAAAAAATATAAGTGTGTGAGCTCCTTCTAGATCCTCATTACTAAAACTTGAATTACCTGTCGAAATGTAATCAGAGTTTTCTGGGAAAAAAGATCGTTCAGTACTAAGTTTTGTATAGTGTGGGGTATATTCAGTGTTAACCATGATTAATGCTTGAATTCCCAGTATGGTAATAATCAACAGAAATACATACTTAATATTCATAATCCTCTTCTAATTTTTATTATGCTTTGATTTGTACTATAATAATATACTGGTAAATATATGATATTTATGTTCAATTTGCTAATAATTTAGGTCTTTTATGTCAGGAAACACATTTGGTAAAATATTTTCTTTCACAACCTATGGAGAGAGCCATGGTAAGGCTATTGGTTGTGTGATTGATGGTTGCCCACCAGGGTTAAAGTTGGATGAAAACGATATTCAAAAAGATTTAGATAGAAGAAAACCTGGTCAATCCAAGTTTACAACTCAAAGGAAAGAAGATGATAAAGTAGAGATACTCTCAGGTATATTTAATGGTATGACTACTGGCACACCTATAAGTCTGATTGTGTTTAACCAAGATCAAAAAACAAAAGATTATTCAGAAATCAAAGACAAGTTTAGACCAGGTCACGCAGACTTTACATATCAAAAAAAATACGGAATGAGAGATTATCGTGGCGCTGGAAGATCATCTGCTCGTGAGACATTGGCGAGAGTTGCTGCTGGTGCTATTGCAAAAAAATACTTGCTAAAAAATTGCAAAATGAAAATATTTGGATTCGTCTCTCAATTAGGTGAACTGTCTCCTAGTAAATTTCAAAAATCAGAGATTGAGAGAAACCCATTCTTTTTCCCTGATAAAACGATGGTAGATGATCTAAAAAAATATCTTAATGCTATAAGAAAATCGGGTGATTCAATAGGTGCAAAAGTTACAGTAGTTGCAGAGAATGTACCAATTGGACTTGGTGATCCTGTTTTCGATAAAGTAGATGCTTTAATTGCACAAGCAATGATGTCGATAAATGCTGTTAAAGGAGTTGAGATAGGCGATGGATTCTCAGTGGTCAATCAGAAGGGTTCAGAGGCAAGAGATGAACTAACCCCCAGAGGTTTCTTGAGTAACCACTCCGGTGGTACTCTAGGAGGTATTACTTCCGGCCAAGATTTACTTGTAAATCTTGCACTTAAACCAACATCTAGTATTCTTGTCCCTGGAAAAACGGTAGATAAAAAAAATAAAGCGACTACAATACGTAC
>CAJWIW010000076.1 GCA_913041865.1 uncultured Gammaproteobacteria bacterium | reverse complement strand
TTAACTACAACGGTTTTCTAGAAATTGGAATGAATGGAGGAGGGGCTTCAGAACTCTTAGGTATTAAAAATCATACCCCTATATCAATAATATTTTTATAGATAATGTATTTTTGCTCTCATTTGCCAAAGTGGCGGAATTGGTAGACGCGCACGATTCAAAATCGTGTTCCTCACGGAGTGTGGGTTCGATCCCCACCTTTGGTACAACTTGCTAATGGAAAAAACAGTAATAGTAGGATTAGTTCATAAGAATCAAAATCAAAAAAAACTTTCTGAGTATTTAGATGAGTTAGAGTTTTTATCATATACAGCTGGTGGGACTGTTAAGAAAAGATTTACTCAGAGGATAGAAAGCCCTAACCCAGCAACTTTAATTGGTAAGGGTAAGATGAATGAAATTTTATCTTTTATAAAAATTAATAAGATAAAGACTATAATATTTGATGATGAGTTGACACCAGCACAAGAAAAAAATATAAGTAAAATTTTAAATATTAAGGTATTAGATAGAACAAATCTTATTCTTGATATTTTTGCACAAAGAGCAAAAACCAGTTATGCCAGAACTCAAGTTGAACTGGCTCAGTGTCAATACCTGCTTCCTAGGTTAAAAGGAATGTGGACTCACTTAGAAAGACAAAAAGGAGGAATTGGAATGAGAGGGCCTGGAGAAACCGAAATTGAAACAGATAGAAGAATTGTAAGAGATAAGATTTCGCTTCTCAAATCTAAAATTAAGACAATTGATAAGCAGATGTCTGTACAAAGAGGAAATAGAGGCAAATTAATAAGAGTTGCCCTGGTAGGTTATACAAATGTAGGAAAATCAACGCTTATGAATACAGTTAGTAAGTCTGATGTTTTTGCTGAAGATAAACTTTTTGCTACATTAGATACAACTACTAGAAAAGTTGTTATAGGTAATCTGCCATTTTTACTTGGTGATACAGTTGGATTTATTAGAAAGTTACCAACACAATTAATTGAGTCATTTAAGAGTACTTTGGATGAAGTTAGAGAGGCGGATTTATTATTACATGTAGTTGATATTTCTCATGTGAATTTCAAAGAACATATTGAGTCTGTAAACAATACATTGAAAGAGATTAATGCACAAGAAAAACCTTTAATTATGATATTTAACAAAATAGATGCATACAAAAGAGAATCATATGACGAGAGTGACCTCTTAAATGAGTATGGTGAGAAAAATTTTACAATTGAGGAATGGAGAGATACATGGATGTCAAAAATTGGAAATAATGTAGTATTTATGTCAGCTACCAAAAAAATAAATATTGATGACTTCAAGAAGACAGTTTATAGAGAGGTCAGAAAAATTCATATTAAAAGATATCCATATAATAATTTTCTTTATCCAGATGTAGATAATTTTGAATTAAATGAATAAAAAAATAATTGACTCAATTAAGTCTGGAATTGGAAGTTATATTCTACTTATTTTTTTAAATTATATTATTTATATGCTTACTGGATGGACTGTATCACAAGAAATGTTGCCAGCTATATCATATGATTTTATGACTCTATCTTTTTTTCTATTTTTAACTCTATTTGTCGTAGATTATTTTTTTTATAAAGGAAAATATTGATTTTAAAATATACAAAGAAATAATTCCTTTTAGTTTTTTTAAAAAAATATATATTTGAGAATTAATCAGACCTATTATGAAAAATAAATATCTTCTATTAATATTATTAGCCTTCTTTCTAAATTTTGAGCTTATATCTCAAAGGAAAGATTTGAATATAATTCAAACATCATTATTTGATAATGTTCCTGTAAGAAATATTGGACCAGCAAAGGTTTCAGGTAGAATTACAAAAGTCATAAAAGATTACTCAAATACAAGCACTTGGTACGTATCAACAGCATCTGGTAATGTTTGGAAGACCGAGAACTCAGGAACAACTTGGAAACCAATTTTTGAACATTATGGCAGTTACTCGATTGGAACGATTAATATGGATCCAAAAAATCCAAATATTTTATGGCTTGGTACAGGAGAGAATAATAGTCAAAGATCTGTCGGATTTGGAGATGGTATTTATAAATCTATAGACGCTGGGAATACATGGAAAAATGTTGGCCTGAAGACATCAGAACATATTGCTAAAATCATAATTGATCCTGAAAATACAGATAACATCTATGTTGCTGCACAAGGTCCTTTGTGGCGTTCAGGAGGTCAAAGAGGTTTGTATAATTCTAATGATGGAGGTAAGTCTTGGAATAGAATATTACACGTCTCAGATGATACTGGGATTTCTGATGTTGTTATGGATCAGAATGACAATGATATCCTATATGCAAGTACTTATCAGAGAAGAAGACATTTTGGGATATTAGTAGCAGGTGGTCCAGAAGGTGGAATCTACAAATCGGTTGATAGAGGTCAAACCTGGAAAAAACTTAAAACTGGTCTTCCTGGAGGTGATATTGGAAGAATTGGTCTTGCAATTTCTCCACAAAAATCAAACGTGGTATATGCTCTTATTACAGCTAAAGAAGAAACAAAAGGTTTCTATAGGTCTGATGATTATGGTGAGACGTGGAAAAAAATGAGTGATTACCAAGTAGTTGACTCTCAGTATTATGTTGAAATTTTTCCTGATCCTCATCAATTTGATAAGATATATTCAGTTGATATGAGATCTTATGTTACTGAGGATGGAGGAAAGACATTTGAAAGAATTCCAGAAGATACTAAGCACGTAGACAGTCACGACATATTATTTGACCTGAACGATCCTGACTATATCATGATTAGTTGTGATGGGGGTATATATGAGAGTTTTGATAGAATGAAGACATGGAGGTTTATAGATAACTTGCCTATTATTCAGCTCTATAGGGTAGGGATTGATAATCAAAAACCCTTTTACAATGTGTATGGAGGCACTCAAGATAATGATAGTTTTGGGGGTCCTTCAAGAACTAAAAATAGATCGGGCATTAGAAATAGTGACTGGTTTGTAACAACTGGAGGCGACGGTTTTCAAGTTAGAGTTGATCCTACTGATCCAAATATTCTATATACTATGTCACAGTATGCAGGTATAATGAGATATGATAAATCAAATGGTGAGAGAATTGGTATACAGCCCCAACCATCAGAAGGGGAGGCAGCTTTAAGGTGGAATTGGGATGCTCCATTAGTAATAAGTCCTCACAATTCAGATAGATTATATT
>CAJWIW010000075.1 GCA_913041865.1 uncultured Gammaproteobacteria bacterium | reverse complement strand
TCATCAACCGAAACTCAAACAAATTCTTATGTATGTCTTGATATGAAGTATACAAGAGACGTGAGATTTGCTGGTAGTGATATGCAAATCACCGTGTTTGGTGAAAATCTAACAAATGCATCACAGAGGAATCATGCGTCCATGGTAAAAAATGAAGTCCCATTACCTGGTGTCAGGGTTGGTCTTCAACTATCTATGGATTATGACTTGTAAATCTAGTATAGACCTATTTTCTGTATGAAAAAGGAATATTTATAGATTAGTTGTGTTTAATAAGATGGTATTTATGTAAAATTGAATTATGACAAGTAGTTCTAGCATAAATACCTATCTTATTTTCACAGACCTTGATGGGACTTTTTTGCATAATGATGATTTTAGTTTTGGCGACAATATAAACCTAATAGTTTATTTATAATCTTCTTTAAATTTCTCTGGGTTCCTACTTTCCTCATTCTCACATATTTTTATTAGCGCATTATAATAGTCATAATCTTTTTTGATATTATATGATTGGGATAAAAATTCTTTAATAGCTGCTTCAGGCTGAGCTTCTCCCGGTAATCTTTGTGCCATTAATTCATTTGTCAGGATGAACATTGAGTCTGCGCATCTCTCGAGTTGTGGACTTCTGCCACAAGAAATAAGGGATATTGAAATAAACAATAATAATACTCTATTCATGTCTCACTCGTTTAAAAAAAGAATATTTTAAAATATGAAATATCGCTGCTACTCCATCTTTCCATGTTATTTTTTTTCCTTCTTCAATCTGCCTACCATAATAGTCAATCCCTACTTCATATATTCTTGCACCTTGTTGTGCAAACTTAATTGTCAGTTCAGGCTCAATTCCAAATCTATTTTCTTCAAGAATTATATTAGTCACAAATTCCCTCTTAAAAACTTTATAACAAGTTTCCATATCCGTTAGATTTAGATTTGTACATAAGTTGCATAATGTAGTTACAACTTTGTTACCTATTCGATTCCAGAAGTACAATGCTCTGTTCGGTCCTGGCCCGATAAAACGGGATCCATAAACTACATCTGCATGATTATCTATAATAGGTTTTAAAAGGATAGGATAATTTTCAGGGTTATATTCTAAATCAGCGTCTTGGATTAAGATAATATCGCCAGATGCATCCTTAATACCAGATTTTATTGCTGCACCCTTACCTTTATTGATCTCATGATAGATAACTTTATTCACCTCTTTATATATTTCTTTTTGTATCAACTCTCTCGTACCATCAGTAGAGCAATCATCTATCAGGATAATTTCCATATTGATATTATTTTGCTTTTTAACGATGTTAATAATTTTTTCAAGAGTATGTATCTCGTTGTAACATGGTATAATGACTGAAACAAGCATAGGTACATTATACAGTAACTAGGATAAAATATAAGCAATGAGTAAACTTATTAGTATCTTATTATCTAGGTTTGTTATATTCATTTCATTACTTATCTTCTCCATTATTTTTATTAATATAATTAACGAGCGATACAACATGCCAGAATTGTATGATGGAAATATATTCCTATTTGATGCTACAGTTGTAGGCTATATAAAAATAATCACTGTTTTCACAATTGTTGCTTTTAGTATATCCTATATCGACAAAAAATATGCTATCAATAATCTATTAAGTAAAGTAAAAAAAATAAAAATCTGTATAACTCTCTTTGCTTTATCATTTGTATTTAAAACTTTTTTACATGACTTAAGTCTAAGTTATCCGCTATCACAGACTGATATTATTAATAATGTCTTCATAAATGAAACTTTTAACTACTACAAACTTTATTCATATTTAGTTTTTCTACTTTATAAAATATCAAATAATTATGAGATTTACTTAGGTCTAATAAATGTAATACTTGGCTCATTGATTCCTGTTCTTGTATATCTCATATCTAATGAATTGAAACAGAATCACCTTACTTGTTTGCTCATAAGTATGCTAACTATATTATTTATGCCATTAAATGCATTGGAGATTGTCTATAGAGTAGATTTATTATATCTATTCCTGTTCATTCTATCCATATATCTTACTTTGATTGTGACAACATATAATTCTAAATCTTTCATGTTGCTAGTAACTACACTTGTATTATGTTGTCTTGCAAGAGAGCAAACGATTTATTTATTACCATTATATATTTTTTATTTCTTTTTCAATCAAAGTAGCCACAGGTTTCTAATGATGATTTTGATCATAGCAACCACTGTTACAACATCATTATCAATATCGCAATTTAATCAGTCACAGTATGGTTCATCCTCATTTTTTAGGGATGGACACCTTGTAATAAAGCTTATTCAATATGGATATTTAAGCAATCATTTCGCACCAAAAATGATTACCCTTTTGAACAGTAATGAGATAGAGTTATTCTCTCTTATAGATCAATCTTATCAGACTCATGTGTTGCCTCATAAAAGAGAGAACTTTACGCATAGAGATTTATCTGATAATTGGTACTTGATTAAACCAGATAAAGAGAATTTAGCACAAAAAAATCATCGATCAATAAATGGCGGTGATCTGGAAATAGTTAAAAATAGATTACTTATAGAGATTGATAAATTATTATCGAATGCCGATGAAATCAATCCAAAAGATATTAAAAATCTTACGAAAAGAGCAGAGAAGGATCTACTTGGTAATGATAAAAGGATGATCTATGATATTGAATCTATCCTAATCAACGATGTTATCAACGATAAGACCACACTTAGTGACCTTAAATTAAATAAAAAATATTGTAAGAATAGTCCGTTTATTGATGTGGTTTGTTTGAAATATATAATAAGTCAAATAGATCAAAATTACCTGTTCGAGAGATCTGACTTATGGTTTCTTAAAAAAGCTGGCTTATATGATTTTGCCCTCAAGTATGATTCTAAGTCTGGAAAATATTCCCAGCCAGACAATATCCATCTTGTTAAGAATATACTATTTAAAAAACCTGAATTATATATAACACAGAGCATATTAACGCTTACATCTATGAGCGGATACTTTCCTGTACCTGTAAACTTAGGTGGTTTTTCAAAAAGGATAGATGATTCAATAATATCTAATTTTATTACGGTGAGAATACAAAAAATCTATTATCTTATGATCAATCTATGGTACCTATTATGTTTAATAAGCATGGCTTATTTCTTCTCTTGTTTTAAAGATAAACAAAAGAATATAAATTTCTTATTTATTTCTATAATACCACTTTACTATGGATTATTTCTCTCTTTCTCTACATTTAATGAATTCAGCAGATTAATGTTACCTGTGATACCTTTCATATTGATGAGTTTCATTAGTTTAATATCCTATCTAGTGAAATCAGACTAGTTTATTTTCCTCCCCACCCGGACTCGAACCAGGAACTAAACCTTAGGAGGGTCTTGTTATA
>CAJWIW010000074.1 GCA_913041865.1 uncultured Gammaproteobacteria bacterium | reverse complement strand
TATTCAAAGTCCTAGTTATAGATTGTACAGTTAGGGTCTTTAAAGTATATTCAATGATATCAGGATCAATTGAGGAGAATTTATTGGATTTTATTAGTTCCTTTAAGGCGTTCGTATTGGGTGTGGTCGAGGGAGCTACTGAATTTTTACCTATTTCCTCAACCGGTCATTTAATTTTTTTTGGGGACATAATAGGCTTCAATGAGGGATACTCTGAAGTTTTTGATATTTCAATCCAGACTGGAGCCCTTTTAGCCGTATTACTATATTACAGAAGAGATTTCGTTGGAATTGTGACACTCAGAGATCGTAAACTTCTTAAATGCCTTTTTTTGGCTTTCTTTCCGATAGGTATTTTTGGTTTATTGTTCGGAGGGTACATCCTTGATAACTTTTTCGATTCCGTTTTCGTTGGCACATCTTTTATAATTGGTGCTCTTTTAATGTTTCACGTCGAATTTTTGCATCGTCAAGAAAACAAAAAAATTAATATAAACAATTTTAATTAATGATAAGAAACATGATCTGACAGTTGATAGAGGTATATACATACCACCATACACATGGCATAAAGGTATTAACTTAACTGACAAATCTTCACATATTATTGAAATATGGAGAGGAGAAGTGTTAGAGGAATCTGACATTGAGAGAAAATGATGATTAGTCCATTGAGAGTGAATCTTGGTCTTGATATTAGAGACTTGAATGAGAAGATTGAGACAATATCTGTTCAGATTGACTATAGATTATATGCGAATTTCTTTGCTGATACGATATGGTATGACTTGACTGATTTTGTATAAAATGTTACCAATTTTACCTTATTTTTGATTTTAAATATGTTTTTAAATATTAATGAGTGTTTTATAACGATTCTTACTCTTGTTAGATTCTCTATGGATTCTATGTAGATTATATACTCTTAAATGTTGTCTTATATGTGTCTCAAATGGTATTATGAGAAGTGCTGATTTTTATGTAAGTTTAGCGAGCGTAGCATGAATCGGGCGAGTTGTCAACCCACAAGACACAAAAATTCACAGAAAATGTGCGTTTCGATACATAAAGTTTTATAAATATATGTTATGAAATCTCGACTATATTAATCTCGACTAGGATATTGATTGACATCTAGTCGAGTATCATGTATAATTGACATATAACACAATAACAATCTCGACTAGAATCATGTACGACGATTTTCCCGATCTCGACTATTCCTATGACAATGGATCAAATCTCGACGAGGACTATGCAGACACATATACATATGATCTCGACGAGGAATACATGAGACATAATACAAGTGCGAGTTCATATCAGGAACTTGCGTATACGCACTATGCCTGATAGAATAACGCACGAGATACACACATATACATTATACTAGATGACATGATGATTGTCATGATGTTTTGATGTGGGCGAAGATAGTTTTTCATTGTTACAAATGATACAAAATAATATTATAGCATGAAATTTGGGCAAGTCAGCTGACGAGTGTGAAGCTTTATAAATTGGCACAATAATAGACAGGGCGATATTACAGAATATTACAAATATTATAACAAGGCAGCTGAAGTGACGAAGATTTTAAAGTTCGTACCCCCGAACGTTTTCAGCTGATTTTCTTTATTATACTCGATATCGGATCGATTAAGCCGTTGAATGTGCCACTAATATTAGTGTCCACTAGTTGGTTGTTTTTTGTCAGAAATGAACTAATATATGAATGTAAGCAAATTTTGTATCCTATGACTAGAAAAGAGTATGAACTTGTCTACAGTGCGTTGAGATCCTATCGGACTTATATGCTACCAGACGAAGAGGTCTTGGCAGAAAAAATACTTGATGATATTTTCTATCCTAGTTTCGATTCTTTGGAGGATTCCCAGTCATGAAAAGATTTATTATTGAAGAGAGTTTCGTATCCTATGCAGATATTGAAATACTTGCAGAAAACCAAGAGGAAGCACTTGCAAAGTATCACGCAGGGGATTTTGGTTGCTATGATTATGAGGTATCAGACTTCACAGATACTCATACACTTTTAGGTATTCGTGAAGAAACACAGGAGGTAGCATCATGAAAAGATTAACCGCTGAACAAATTGCTCAAATTTGCTTTAATGCAAATCCCTTAAAAGCAACAGCAGATTATCCACGTTGTCCCTATCCCCGCAAAAAAATCAAATGAACAAATTAGAACTAACCGATGGTCAATTAGAATACTTACAAGAACTCGTGATGTTTGGTTATGAGATGGAAGTCCCAGAGCAGAAGGGATGGGATGTACAAACATACGATAATTTAGTTGACGAAGTGATGAAGTGACAATCAAAATAGTGTCACAATGCATACCCTATTTTTTGGAAATAGGGTTTATAATTAAAGAGTAAAGGAATTTTGTTTTTATGTCATCATTACATCACGAAGCATTATTAGAATCCTGCTTCGATCAGGCATGGGAGGACTTTAGAGTTCATAACCAGTTATCAGCAGAACAGATGCATGAGATAGAATCTCATGAGGGTGTTCAAATAGCATTATCTAGAAGTGCAGAAAGAATGTTTGAGGATATGTGCCAGTGACTAAATTAATCGTTGTTATTCTTATTATCTTTTTTCTATGAACTACGAAGAAATTTTAAAATGCTATGAGGGCGAAACCGAAGAGCATGCGAACACTTCATTTGAATTTGGTCTTATGAATGACCTTTATTATCAACTTTTCAGAGAGGATTTTTAATGGAACTTTTCATTCTTATTGGTGGTTTTTACTCGCTGTATACCGTCGGGATGGCAATTGCAGCTGACTTGGATTATAGAGCTGTTCAGAGAGATAAAAATAAATTGTAAATTAATGTTACAGATACTGGGGATCTATATCATCATCTTTTATAATAGGTACATACACAGAGTTTTTTCATTTATGACAAATCAAACTTACAATGGTTGGGCAGATTACACTACTTGGAACTGTGCATTGTGGATTAACAACGAACCTGTACTTTACAATCTTGCAAAAGCATGTAGAGACTACAATGAGTTTTTATTTGAAATGCAAGTAATGTGCGGATTCTTTGAAACACCCGATGGTGCAGACTATGGCGAAGCAGATCAGAAAGAAATGAACGAACTTATTCAAGAGATTCAAGGAACGTAGATAGATATCATTTTACATTTAATCCTATTTTTTTCTAATTCTATGCAATCATCAAATTTTTCAAACGAAATGAACAAAGCACTTCAAAATTCTGAAGTTGATTTAATTGAATATTTCTTTGGTCTTAAGGATCCAAAGAAGACAGATTATTATAAAAAGACGGTACGTAGAAATTCAATACTAAATGATTTTTAAGCTGACGCAGCGCTGAAAGTGTGACAGTTAAAACTCTGTCCACTTTTTTCCTATTTCTCAATAATAGGGTTTATACTTAGAACATAGCAAACGTTACCCCCTTTTTAAACTATGCGTAAGATTGAGCAAGAGATGAACAGAGCGATCCGC
>CAJWIW010000073.1 GCA_913041865.1 uncultured Gammaproteobacteria bacterium | reverse complement strand
TAACTAGCGGTTGCCAGTAAGTTTATTCAGTCACTCCCATGTTGCGTCCAACAAATATAGTATAGCATAAAAAAAGAGGGTGTCAACCCTCTTAAATATTAAATAATCATGAAACTTTATCTTTAGATACTTGAACAAAACGTGCTCTTATATCAGCATCAGCAGATTTCATATATTTCAAAAATGTGTCTGAAGAATAACCGATGGCATTATCATTGTTACCATTCAAAGTTGCTTTAAGAACCATTTCACAATACTCATTGTATAATGAAATTAATCTGGCAACATTGACCTCAGGACCTTTGAACTTTGCATTTCCCTCTGTCAATTTTGATTGAGTCATATCTGGAAGGAATCCATTAGTGTAATTGCTACGGTCATGATAGATGTACTGTATAAAACCTGCAATAGAATCACAAGAATTAAGTTCATCAACACTTTTGATTGCTTTCTTAAATGTCGTAAGAAAAACTGTTGCTGCAAAAGTAGCATTTCCTCCTACTAATTTTTCACAGTTTTGTTCTGTGAAAATTTTAAGATACTTACTACATGCAGATTCAGATTTTTTCTGTGCTGATTGTAAGTAAGTATGAGAGGTAGTTCCAAATTTTGCATTTGGATTTGTTCCCGCAATACCTATTGAAAATTGGTCTAGGTAGTTATAGAGATTGATTGCATCAGTTTCTTTTGCGTAATAAGAAGACTTAAATTTATCTTCTTGATTTTGAGCAGTTCTATATGCAGCATCAAGAGTATGATCTAATGATTCAATCGTAATCATTTCATCATAGTCTTCTGTATTATGGATTGTTATTTCCATAGGAACGTATGATCTTGGATCATTACTTACAGCATATCTCTTCGTAACTCTGTGATTACCTTTCGTAACTACCACAGTATATTGAGAAGATGCTCTTCCGTACTGAAGATCTCTTATTTGCTCACGATTTAAACGTAGAAAACCTGATAGAATTCCTGCTGCTTTATAAGAGAATCCTGTCATTCTCTTTAAGTGTTTGATGATGTTACCAAAGTGAATTCTATCACTACGATTATATTTTGAATCACTAAAACAAATACCCACAGGCACAAGACATACAAAACTGTCTCCTGGCTGTGGGTTATGTTCTACTAGATATTGTTCTAAAGTTAATAGACCTTTAACTGGATTATCTACAACTCCTAAAGTTGATAAGTAAGATCTCTGTGCAGATGTAAGTTTTGAGTCGCACTGCTCGACTAAGTTTATTAGTGTCATTAAATTCCTTTTTGTCTTAGAAGGATGTGTGAGGAGGGTTGCTCTCACACCAACGACATCATAGCATAAAAAAAGAGGGTGTCAACCCTCTTCATCATCTGTGTGGAATTCATAACCATCTAGTGCATCCAGATCTCCTCCATTCCTCCAGTTGGTAGTATCAACAGTTGACGTTGGAAATTCTATAACATTATCTAGATTGAACTCCGTCTCTCTATTATTATAGTATTCTATATTGTCTGTAAAGCGAATAGTATTATTTACTTTTGCTTTTAAATCTTGCATTGCCTTTAGCATCTGAAATAATTCAGTAAGATGTTGATCTTCTCCCTCTGCGAGAGCATTGATTAGTGCCTTACGAATTGATGACTCGGCATTGTCTATGTTTGTTTTAACGCTCATGATAGATAAGGTGATTTACATGTGTCTGATTTTCTTGGGTATGCTGCTACCTCTGGATCAGGATCCAACCATTTTACATACTCATGGTCTTCTAGACAACAGTCTAGTTGTGCTTGACTATCAAGCAGATACATGTCATTGTATCTCCATGTGACAAAATTCATTTTTTGTATTCTAAAGTCTGGATAACCATTCTTTAGTTTGCCAAACTGTACAAACCTGTACGGATAGCGTTCTAGGATTACTTCTAGTTTCATTAAAGTTAGTTATGAGACTACTATTATTATAGCAAAAAATTATGTAATGTCAACAACCATCATCATGATCCCATAGATTTATAAGATCCTCATCCCATCTCTCAGGAATGGCAAGAACTGCATGTCCATTAGGTTGTCTAACAATAATTATCTCACCATTTTCTACTCGGTCAAGATAGTCTTCTTTATTAGACTCAAACTCTGCTTTTGTAATTTCTAATGCTTCACTCATGGTATTTCACAACATATATTGTTCTCTTGCATATATTTTAATGAATCTTGACATCCTCCCAAAGGAATATCATCCATTACTATTTGAGGAAATGTAGATCCATCTCCAAATAATTCATAAAATTCATCATTGGATAAATTTTTAATTTGACCCATGAAAAATATATTCATTTTTTCAAGATTTAAAAGAGCTTTACTTATTCCTCTTTTATTCTCTTTTTGTATGATAGGTTTTAACCAGGTCTTATTTATTTTCTTTGAATCAGGATATTTTCCATAAGCAAACTTTATTTTGTTTAATGCATTTTTTTCGATCTGCCTAATTCTCTCCCTTGTCAATCCATGTTCATCACCCAATACTTGTAACGAAGTAGGAGGTAGTAGTGTTTTATTTCCACCAGGGAAGTATCTTTTTTGAAAAATTGTCTTTTGTTTTCCAATTAAACATACTTCTGATAATTCAAAAATATGTAAAACTTTTTCAAATAACTTTTTTTCACTGTATAAATTTGTATTACTTATCAGTTTAAATAATTTAAAAAATGAAGATTTAGATATATTTTCATTATTTCGCTTTCTATCTTTTTCCTTCTTAGCATTTAATTTTACTTTCGATATGCTTTCAGCATTTAATAATTTTTGTTCAAAAGTTGGATAACTACCGTTACTTTTATTAAATTCAGTATTAAAAGTAGATAACTGATGATGTGATGGAAAAACACCATATTTTTCCTTCATTTTTATTGATTTTGGAGTAAAGATTGGGGTAAATATTATGAAGCATATTATTCAAGTACTCTATTCGTTTTGGATGAATTTCGTTGTTAAATCCTACAAATTCTGCTGAGCCAGCTATCCTTATTCTATTATTAAAAGGAGTGATTGCAGTATGTATACTCTCGTCTACTATTGCATAATTAGGTTTGTCATTAAGACCTGCTGTTTCATATGTCAGTGAATAGCCTTTTACAGGCCTAACAGGTAAATTGATCCTGATCTTTTTTAACAGATCTCTAGACCAGCTTCCTGCACAGACTACAACTCTATTTGTTTGCAGTATTGCTCGATCAGTAACGATACAATTTACTTTTCCTTTGTTTATTAAAATTTTATTGATATTGGTATTTGTTAAAATACGACCTCCATTATTTCTTATTAAATCTTCTAAGCTCTTACAGAACTTGTATGCATCCCCTACTTCATCATTGGGGAAATACATACCTCCCGACAATTCGTCCTTTATTTCATTTAATTGAGGCTCTAGAGCCGAAATTTGCTCTCTATCTAATATTTCCATAGATTTTGAATTTTCGAATATTCTTTTTTGCAGGGAAATGGCTTGTTCGAATTTTTTTTGATTTCTATAAATTTTTACCGTCCCTTGTGTAGATTCGTCATAAGACAGACGAAACTTCTTTCTTAAATTCTGTGTTTTTTCTTTGCTGTAAAGGCCTAATTGATATAAGTTTCTAGTTATAGAATCAAATCTTGAAGGAGTAGAATTTCTTAAAAATTTTAATCCCCAAAAAAAATGCGATGGTAAAGTTAATGCGCTAACGGACATAGGAGAGTCTTTTTTTCCAAAGCCAGATAAAATTTGGAAAATATCAGAAGGCGAATTCCAAGGCATCGACTGTGAAGGAGTCAACATCCCCGCATTCGCAAAACTTGCTGAAGAAGCTACATCAGAGTCTCTTTCGAGAATCAAAACTTCTTCTCCTCTTGACATCAGCACATAAGCAGAAGCAAGTCCTTGAAGACCTCCACCAATAATTACTATTTGATCTTTTTTTGCCATCAGTGGTCGGGGCAGCAGGATTTGAACCTGCGACCACCTGCTCCCAAAGCAGGTGCG
>CAJWIW010000072.1 GCA_913041865.1 uncultured Gammaproteobacteria bacterium | reverse complement strand
ATTCACGGGTCTGCTCCTGATATCGCGGGAAAAAATTTAGTTAATCCAATTGCTATGATATTATCCATGGGAATGATGTTTGAATATAGCTTTGACCGCAAGGATTTGGCAGATACGCTTAAATCTGTAGTTAACAATGTGCTTAATTTAGGCAAATTCACTAGAGATTTATCACGTTCTGAAGACTATGTGACAACTTCAGAAATGGGTGATTTGTTACTTGATGAGTTGGTGAAAAATGTCAAAAAGTAGAGAAAAATACAATATTGCAATCATTGGGGCAACCGGCATAGTTGGAGAATCATTTTTAGATATTCTTGTGTCGAGAAATTTTCCACTAGGTGATGTTTATGCTGTAGCAAGCGATAGATCAGCCGGAAAAACTGTAAGATTCGGAAAAGAAATCCTTGAAATTATCGATATAGCCTCTTTTAATTTTTCAAAAGTAGATATAGCATTTTTCTCTGCTGGTAGTGATGTTTCAGCAATGTATGCAAAAGAGGCGGCAAAGTCAGGCACAGTGGTAATCGATAACACATCTTATTTTCGATATGATGATGAAGTACCTTTGATCGTTCCAGAGGTTAATCCAGAGGCAATTGCTGGTTATTCTAAAACAAACATTATTGCGAACCCAAATTGTTCAACTATTCAGATGTTAGTTGCTCTAAAGCCTATACATGATCTATTCAATATACGAAAAATTATCGTTTCAACTTATCAGGCAGTCTCAGGATCTGGAAAGAGTGGGATAAACGAATTGTTAGCACAAACGCATTCTTACATGAATCAACAAGAGGTTGAAGTAAATGCATATCCAAAACAAATAGCGTTCAATGTCATACCATTTGTCGATAGTTTTAACGATAATGGTTATACAAAAGAAGAGATGAAGATGGTATGGGAGACACATAAAATTTTGGATGAAAATATAAATGTTAACGCTACGGCGGTGAGAGTACCGGTCATAACAGGACACTCAGAATCAATAACTATCGAAACTAAAAAACCTGTTGATATAGACTTACTAAAAAATAGATTTCGTGCACTGGAATATATCAAACTATTGGATGATCCATCAAAGAATGAGTACCCAACTGCCGTCACTGATGGCTCTGGTACAGACCATGTTTATGTTGGTAGAATAAGAAAAGATCTTGAGAATGATAATATTTTGAACATTTGGGTAGTTGCTGATAATGTAAGAAAAGGAGCCGCACTTAATAGCATTCAAATTGCAGAGTTACTAATTAAGGGAGACTATTTATGAAGCAAGTCATTATCATATTTTTTGTGTTGCTCTTGATAATTATAGGTCTAGAAGTAAATAATATTATACCTTCCATAATTTTGCCTAGTTTAATTGCGATACATGATTCAATAAAAGCAAACCCATATATTCTAGTTTTTATTACTAATATAAAGTCTTTTATCACTAATTTTGAGATAAAACCTTATTTAGATGCACTTGATGCTACGTTAATTAGTATTTATGACTATGTTAAATCATTACCGTGGGAAAAGATAAATATATGGTACATATTAGGTATTATTTTCGTTATTGGTGTTCTTAGTGAGAAATTTAGAACACTATCTAACGAAATGAAATTGATCAATCAAAAATTATCAAAAATTAAACGTGAAATTGTATCTGATAATAATGACATCAATGCTGATTCTAAAGTTAACATTACAGATAACTTACATGAAGATGCATTAAATATCATAAACCTATTAACTGACATAAAAAAAACTACAGATAATCTTAAATCGACCGAACTTAGAAGTAAAAAGCTTAGGAGGGAAGTTGCACTAATGGGTACCCCAAATGATTCGGAGACTTCCACAATAATTGATCAACAAAGTGAGCCTGTGGATAGCACAATAATACAAGAGCGTGACTATGAAGAACAACCACTATCGGATTCACCTAGTAGGAGCGAGAGTGATGAAAATGATGAATTAGACATATCTACAGATGATATTTCTCACTTAGATTTGGCCAGGACTTACATAGAAGCCGATGAGATAGATAAGGCAGAGAATATTATTAAAAAAGTAGTGCAAACTGGAACTGAGCATGAGAAACATGAGGCTAAGCTTCTTTTCATGCAACTAAGGAAATGAGACTTGCGCTATGTTTAGAATATAAAGGTACTAAGTATTACGGATGGCAAATCCAAAAACATCATCAAGAAAAAACAATACAGTATCATGTTGATCGGGCTATATCAAAGATAGCTAACCATCCAGTGAAGACAGCTTGTGGCGGAAGGACTGATACAGGAGTGCATGCATTTATGCAGGTCATACATTTTGATACAGATACAAGACGAACTAAGTTAAATTGGCTGAGAGGAATCAATACTTTTCTCCCAGATGATATTCTACTAAAAGATATTTTTAATGTTGATGAAAAATTTCACGCAAGATTTAGCGTAATAGATCGAACGTATAGATATATAATCATTAATAAGCCTTATCAACTTACAGCATTTAATGAAAACTTTTTTCAAATTAACAAAAAAATAAATATCTCTAAAATTGAGAAATCTTTTAAGTATTTAAAGTGTAAGAGAGATTTCAGTACATTTCAGAGCTCAGGCTGTGTCTCTCCATCTCCTATAAAAAACATTAAAGCAATATCTATCAAATCGAAGAAAGATATCCTTATTATTGATATTACAGCAAATAGTTTTTTATATCATATGGTTAGAAACATTGTTGGTTTTTTAATAGACATAGGTAGTGGTAAAATACCATTAAGAGATGCGAATCGTCTTATCGAGACATGTGATAGAAGTAAAATAGGTTTAAGTGTTCCTCCTCATGGTTTGTATCTCTTAAAAATACGATACCCTCATCGTTATAACATCTCTTTAGAGGATAAATTTAGTATCTCCATCTAGATATTTAAATATAATCAAACATGTTAAAATGGTCTAATGAGTAGAACATACATTAAAATCTGTGGGCTAAAAAAAAGTGACGATCTTGTGTATGCAGACTCACTGGATATTGATTTTCTCGGTCTTATTTTTACACCAAAAAGTCCAAGATGCATAAGCGAAGATAGGTTAAAAGAAATATCATCTTTAACAATCACTAAACCGCTAGTTGGTGTATTTATGGATCAACCAGTTGAATACGTAAATCAAATCAAGAATATTATGAGTTTAGACTACTTACAATTCCACGGTTCTGAGAGCCATGAATACTGCAAATCATTCAATACACCTTTTATAAAGACCGTACATATTGGTTCAGAACAAACCGTAATTGATCAAATGTTAGTCGAGAGCGCATCAATGACTTTGTTTGATACGCAGATATCTAATCAGAGAGGTGGCACAGGCACTACATTTAACTGGTCTAACCTTATCGAGGATCATTCTCTACAAAAAATTATTGAAACTAGGGAATACTTAGTTGCTGGTGGATTAAATCTTGATAATATCAATGATTTATTGGTAACATACAAACCCAAGGGTTTAGATGTTAGTAGTGGTATAGAACATAGTGTTGGCATGAAAGATCATGAGAAAATGGAGCGTTTTGTGAAAATTGTAAGGACATTTGATAGTTAGCAGATGAAGAAAATCATTTTACCTAAATTACCAAACAAAGATGGTCATTTCGATGAATACGGAGGTATGTTCGTATCTGAGACACTAATGTATCCTCTAAAAGAATTATTAGAAGCTTATAATAAAATTGCCAAATCAGCAAAATTTAGGCAATTGTTGACAAAAGAACTTACTATGTACGTTGGACGTCCTACACCAATATATTATGCATCTAGGATAAGCAAGGAATTAGGATCATCACACATATACTTAAAAAGAGAAGATTTAAATCATACAGGTGCTCACAAAATTAATAATGCTTTAGGGCAAGCTTTATTAGCCATAAGGATGGGTAAAAGCAGAATTATCGCTGAGACAGGTGCAGGACAGCATGGTGTAGCTACAGCGACAGTATGCGCGAGATTCGGTCTCAAATGTGTAATATATATGGGCGAAG
>CAJWIW010000071.1 GCA_913041865.1 uncultured Gammaproteobacteria bacterium | reverse complement strand
TTTCATGTTACTTCCTCACAAAGTATATAAATACTCTATTATTTTATTTATTTCTTCTTTTGTAATAACTCCATGTTTACCAAAAGGAGGCATATATGAGTTGGGATTTTTAGCAGTTGGATCCCATATTTGATTGAATAAATCTTCCTTGTTAGGGAATCTAGCTTTCATAGCAATCAAAGGAGGCCCATTGTTGCCAGCGAGCTCGCCATCTTCGATAGCATGACACGCTAGACAGTTGCCTTTTTGTCTGTCAAATGTAAGTTTTTTGCCTTCGCTTACCACGTCTGCGCCTGCAAAAGTGTGAAAACTAAGCAAAATTACAGTTAATATGACGGACAATATTCTCATAACCTCTAAATTATCCATATTATAGTACTGATACAGAAATAAAAAAACTACTTTAATTACATGTTTTTTCCCCAAAAATTGGCTCTAAAGGCCTGTTGTGTTTACAGAGAATTTCAATTTTTTTATCTATGAGTTTTGCGCTGTCTGCACTGGTTATTTGTCGTGATTTTGATGAATTTTCTAGAACATCTATTGCTAATCTTGAATTATCCAGCAGAACATAATAGTCAGCAAGGTGAGCACTGCTTTCAAATGTTTTGTTCACATCCAAATATAATTTCGACATGATACGGTGATAATTTGGATTTAGCTTATGAAAATCAGCATGCTCCTCTAGATTTTCAATAACACTTAAAGTACCTTTTTTATGATCCACATAAATTTCTGCTAATTTGAGTGGTAAAATCTTATTTAGAGGTTTGATATTGATTAAGTTATTAATTGTAGAGATTGCCTCATCTATTCTTCCAAGACCTAGAAGACCGTCGATATAAACAATAGCGGTGTAAATATTGTCAGTTAACCGATTTCTATCCTCACGAAGAATATCTAATGATTTTTTATAGTCAGATTTTTTTTGATGTAGGAGTGCTAGCTTATGTCTAGATATAGCATCGATATTTCCTACTTTGGTTATTGCATCATCAATATCAATTATTAGAGATACTTCAAGTATATTTTTAATAAAAAAATAATCGTCAGTTGAGTTCAATAATTTACCTTGAGAATTCTTTAGTCGATTTTTAGTATTTGAAATTCTCTCCTCAAACATTGGATGTGTCGATAGATAAGCTAAGTTTTTTTGAATATCACCTTTTGCTGATTGCATGAGCTCAAAAAGTTCAGACATTGCTGCGGGATTAAAATTAGCATTATCTAGTATCTTAAAACCTAGGGTGTCTGCTTCTACCTCATTCGAACGGATTAGATTTATATTTTGTTGAGCAGATATACCAAATCCTGTTTGCAATGCTGCTATCGATGCTTGTGGATTCCCAGAAAACATTCCTGCAAAAATACCTATCCAAATGGGAATAGCGTTTCTTCGAGAGTTTGCAATCATTTCTGCAGTGTGCCTCAGTTTAATATGTGATATTTCATGAGCAACGACTGATGCGAGCTGTGCTTCATTTTCAGTTAAAAGAACGAGACCTGAGTTCAGTCCAATAAATCCACCTGGTATTGCAAATGCATTAATCTGATTCGAGTTTACAACGAAGAATGTATATTTCCTGTCATTATCCAGAAGGCTTCTTGAAAGAAGATTACCAAGATAATTTATATAAGATGAAACCAAAGGATTATTTTCAATTGCATTAAATTTCTGAAGTCTCTGGTAACTAGATATGCCAATTATCTCTTCGTTTTTGAGAGATAGTACAGAGCTATATGGATCACCAAGTTCAGGAGGGCTTTGCTCAGCCGCTAAGAATCCTGACTGGCTTATCATTAACAATAAGAAAAATGTTGAATATTTTCCAAAGTTCAATAACATAGACCTAGGGTTGTTAAGCATATATGTCTAATAACACCTTTTAATTATAACCTATTAACATGGAGTTTATATGTCTGATTTTGATAAAGAACTAGATACAAGTGGATTAAATTGCCCACTTCCTATTATAAAAGCAAAAAAAGAAATAAATGGTATGGATGCCGGACAAATATTGCATATTATTTCTACAGACCCTGGCGCAGTAAAAGACTTTGAATCTTTTGCGAAGCAAACTGGGAATGAACTTATAAATTCAGAAGAAAAAGACAATAAGTTTTATTTTCTCTTGAAGAAAAATTAACATTTTTTGAGATTATTATCTTATTTTTTCAGCATACTTGGGGTTTTAGGCTTCATATTCATACTACTGTCTATTAAATTAGTAGTCGGAATAATGCATCCAGACATTGGTAAAACAGAAGATAGTTACGAAAAGATAGCAGTATTATCTGGTAACGTAGGTAGAGTGCTTGAAGCTTCAGAACTGTTTAAAAGCAAAAATGCTGAATATATTCTTCTCAGTAAGGAGAGTAGGTTAGTTGAAAATTATAGTTTAGAATCCGAGCCTCTTTTTATATATCAATATTACATAAATGTCCTCATCAATAATGGAGTAGATCGCAATAGTATCCTGTTGTTTGGTGATAACAAAAATACCTATGAAGAAATTTTATCTTTGTCAAAAGTATTGAAAGGTAAGTCCTCTAAAATACTTCTTGTTACTGATCGATACCACATCAGTAGGGTACAGGAAATCATAAGGCATTTTGATCTATTAGACAAAATAGATCTTTTTGCGGTGGAGAATAATCCAGAGAAACTAATGACTAAAAGACAAATACAGAATTATATTTTAGAGTACTTCAAATTGCTAAATTTTTATCTTATCCGTCTTGATATAAACATCATACCACCCAATTAATGGCCAAAAAGTTAATATATATAATGATGATTTTATGAAAAAAATGTATCATGTATTTGGTTATTAGTGAGACATAATGAAATTAAGCGGATCAGAAATTATCATTGAATGCTTGAAGCGTGAGGGCGTCAAGTATATTTTTGGGTATCCAGGTGGCGCTGTACTGCATATCTATGATGCATTATTCAGCTCTGATGAAATAAAACATGTTCTGGTTCGACATGAGCAGGGAGCTACACATGCCGCTGATGGATATGCTAGAGCATGCGGTAAACCAGGTGTTGTACTTGTAACTTCTGGTCCAGGTATAACCAATTGTGTTACCGGTCTTGCGACAGCTCACATGGATTCGATACCAATGATTGTAATCTCTGGTCAAGTATCGAGGCAATATGTTGGTAGCGATGCATTCCAAGAAGCAGATGCCACGGGTATTACAAGGCCTATAACTAAACACAATTTTCTCATAGATAGCAGGGAATCCATTGCAGAAGTTTTTAAAAAAGCTTTCAAAATTGCAACAACCGGGAGACCAGGACCTGTTTTAATTGATATACCTAAAGACTTAACTGACCCTAAAGTAAAAATAAAATTTGAATACCCAAAATCTGTGAAATTCAGATCATATAAACCATCTAACAAAGAATCAATAACAAAAATTGATGAAGCTGCAAAAATACTATGCGAGGCTAAAAAACCGATGATCTACACCGGTGGTGGAGTAATTTTAGGTAATGCTCATAAGCACCTTCACTCACTTGTAAAGAGACTCAATTACCCGATCACTAACACTTTGATGGGTTTAGGTGGCTATCCTGCAACAGACCATCAATTCCTAGGGATGCTAGGAATGCATGGAACTTATGAGGCGAATATGGCAATGCATGACTGTGATGTTCTTCTTGCTGTAGGTGCAAGATTTGATGATCGCGTTACTGGAGATACAGCAAAATTTTGTCCATCTGCAAAAATAATTCACATTGATGTTGACCCGTCCTCAATTTCAAAGATCATAAAAGTAGATTTATCTCTAATTGGAGAGACATCATCTATTCTGAAAGAACTAACTAAATCTACTGAAAAATTTAAAAGAAAAATTGACAAAAAAAGTATATCCAAATGGTGGAGTAAAATAGAAAAATGGCGGAAGAGAAAATGCCTTGATTACAAAAAATCAAAAGACATAATAAAACCACAACAAGTCATAGAGAGCTTGTATAATATTACAAGAGGGAAAGCTTTCGTGACCTCTGATGTTGGGCAACATCAAATGTGGGCGGCGCAATATTACAAGTTTGATAAGCCAAATAGATGGATAAATTCTGGCGGCCTTGGAACGATGGGTTTTGGCTTACCGGCTGCCATGGGTGTTAAGCTAGCTTATCCAAAATCTGAGGTAGTGTGTGTAACTGGTGAGGCGAGCATTCTGATGTGTATACAAGAATTGGCGACTTGTCTTCAATATCACCTGCCAATTAAAATAATCAACCTTAACAATCGATACATGGGGATGGTTAGGCAATGGCAAGAATTTTTCTACGAGGGAAGATATGCAATGTCATACATGGAGGCTCTACCAGATTTTTGTAAATTGTCTTCAAGTTTTGGTCATATTGGTATACAAATTGATAAACCCAGTGAACTTGATTCAAAAATGCGTGAGGCCATGAGTCTTAAAAATAGGCTCGTTTTTGTGGATGTAATTACAGATCAGGAAGAGAATGTTTATCCTATGATAAAAAGCGGACAAGCTCACAATGAGATGCATCTATCACCTACAAACGAAGAGACAGAATTAGCATGA
>CAJWIW010000070.1 GCA_913041865.1 uncultured Gammaproteobacteria bacterium | reverse complement strand
GGCGACGTAGACCGTGTGCCCTTGCCAGCGCGAGCTCGCCCTCACGATGGTGCGCAGCGTGCTGTACGGCCGCTCGACCACGGCGGCCTGCGACCTCTGCAGGCAGTCGCGGTGCGCGCAGTCGCACATCCCCAGCTCCTTCAGGTTGTGCGTCTTGTGCGCGCACGCCGCCGCGCCGCCCGCGGCGAGCGCCGCGCCGATGCTCGAGCCGCCCGTCTTCGGCAAGTGGACGTACGCGACGTGCCAGTCGCCCGTCGGCGGCCGTCGCGCAGCGCAATCACGCACAGCGTGTGGCTGTCGTCGGTGTGTAACTCCAACAGTTGGCCGAGCCCGGGAAGCGGTTGTTATTGTTCTTGTTTCAACAACAGCATTTTCAAATATCGAATCAGGTAACTTAATCAACTGTTGCAGATCATCGATTATATGTGGCAAGAGCATCTGACTAATATGGATAGTTTGCGTCAGAGTGTATCGCTGCGCTCCTATGCGCAGAAAAACCCCATACAAGAGTATCAGCGTGAAGCATATGATATGTTTGCACTTAATAATGCGCTATCACTAGAAAATTTTAATATGGGTGATAACGGCGGCGCTAACGAAGGAGGTCAATACAGTGCTGGAGCAGCTGCACTGATGTATCTTTGGACTTTGGATGCTACAAATTTTCAAAAAATAATGATTGATTACTATGCGAACTGGGCTGAAGCAGAAGCACTAAGATCAGGTTATGGATGGAGTGATGCGTTTAAAAATACTTTCACTAAGAATGATTCTCCTTATGAAATATCAACCTTTTATAGTGATTTCAATAATTGGATAAGATCAGACACAAAAGCTAATCTCAAATCACAATTTAAGTCAAAAAATCAAATAGTGCACGCAGATCTACTTACAACTACGGAAAATGCTCCAGTTAATATAACTGTGACTGCAGCGGCTAAAGTAATAGATAATGGTGGTAATAATAAATATTTTATTGATGGAGTTCAGCAAAAGTCACTTGTTCTTAAAGAAGGAAAAACATATACATTTACTTACCCTTCTGGACACCCGTTTAAGTTTTCTCAATCTAGTGATGGTACACATGGTTCAGGATCATATGGTTCGGGATCGACATACACAACAGACGTTAGTATGACTGGAACGACTGTTACATTGAAAGTAACAGCATCGACACCAAAAACACTGTATTACTTTTGTTCGATCCACTCTGGAATGGGCGGTAAAATCAAAATTGTCGATTAGTGAATTGAGCATTTTAAAATTCTGTTGAGCGTAATATTAATTTAATGATTATAGCTTTTATCTTTCTCGTTAAATGACATCGTGAACGTTACAAAATCAGAATTGTATAATGTTGATATGCAAACGCTATGGGATCTGATAACAGAGCCACGAGCTCTCGAAAAATTCCATCCTTTCTGTAAAGAAAATAGAATAATCACATGGTCTGGTGATAATCGGAGTGATTGCATCGTTTACGCTAACGATAAAGTATTTACTAGAAATTTTACTGAATGGCGGGAAAAATCTAACTTTGTTTTGGATATATCAGATGGTAATTATGATGCAACTGTAGAATGGAGAATAGACGAACAAGAAGATTGGTCAAAACTAACTATCACAATTATTCCCAAATTCCTTCCTAAAAATTTTCTAATAAGAAACTTAGCAAAAATTTATGTAAGAAAAAGACTGATGGACTATTTATCTGACATATTCAAAGGAATTGAATATTACATCGGAAATAATAAAAAAGTACCGCTTAACCATTTCGGTACACATAAATGGTTTTCATAATATATACTAACAATATGAATATACGTAGTAACTTGCTATAAAAATTAGCGTTGATTATTGATGAAAAAGAGAAGTTTTTTAAAGTCAATAATACTACTCATTGGATCCCTTCCCTTAAAACTGTTTTCTTATGAAGATCATGAAATAATTTCGTTTAGCCATGGTGTTGCAAGTGGTGACCCAACAGACAGTCACATTATCCTATGGACCAAGATATCTAAGATTAGTAAGAATGAAATTGTCATAAAATGGCAGATTTCAACAGATATAGATTTTAAGGACATCGTAGTTTCAGGTTCAGAGAAAACTAACTTTGATGATAATTTTACTATTAAGGTTGACGCCGAAATTCCTAGAGAATTAAATGGAAAAAAAATATTTTACCGATTTAGTTATGGAGAAACTCACTCCAGGGTAGGTATCACCTCTACTCTTCCATCGAGTGATATTGCGAGTGATATTGATAAATATAATATCGCATTTTGTAGTTGTTCTAATTATCCTGCTGGTTTCTTTAACTCTTATAAAGAAATAGCCAAAAATGATGATATTGATCTTGTTCTGCATCTTGGTGATTACATCTATGAATACGGTGAAAATGTTTATCCTGCTGAAGGTTCAGAACAGATGGGAAGAATAGTTGATCCTAAACATGAAATAGTTTCTCTTGATGACTATAGACGGAGATATGCATTGTATAGATCTGATGATGACCTCCAGGATCTTCATGCTAGTAAGCCGATGATTGTGGTATGGGATGACCATGAATTCACAAATAATACCTGGAAAAATGGCGCACAAAATCACTCTAAAAATGAAGGAAAATTCGAAGATAGGGTATTAAATGCAATCAAAGCTTATTATGAATGGATGCCGATTCGTGAAAATAATGATAAATCAAAAATATGGAGAGACTTTAAAGTAGGTAATTTATTTCAATTATTGATGTTAGATACGCGTTATTTATACAGAGATAAGCAATTAAATATAAATACTTATATGAATGATGGAATAGTCAACAAAGAACAATACAGAAACGATCTCAATAAAGAAAGGAGTTTGCTTGGCTCAGAACAGCAAGAGTGGATCAAAGACAAAGTCAGTAAAAATTTTAGGTGGTCCATCTTTGGGCAACAACTTTTAATTGGACCCAAATATTTACCCAAATTATTTAGGGACTTTGAGAGTGGTGAGCTACCCAATTATATAAAAAATATAATCGATCTTGCCGGAGCAAAGCTACCTTATAATACTGATCAATGGGATGGATACCCTAATGAAAGAGAACAGTTCTATCGTAATATTGAGGCATCACAGTCGAGCGTGATACTTGCAGGAGATTCTCACGACTCTTGGCTATCAAATCTATATGACAATGGTGATAATTTTGTTGGGATTGAAATTGGTGCTCCCTCTGTAACATCTCCAAACTCCATTGACACATTTGGAGAGAAAATAAGTATAGTAGAAGATGCATTTATACAAGAGAACAGAGATTTAAAATGGAGTAATGGCAAAAATAAAGGATATGTTCAACTGACAATATCAAATGAAAAGATAGATGCTAAATATCATTATGTCTCTACTGTTAAATCAAAAAAATATGAGGCGTTGCAGCCTATTGAATTCACGATCGATCATAACCAACCTTTAAAGTCTTTAAATTAATACTTATGCAATATCATCTAAATGGCTTTATTCCTGGTAACCTTCAACTATCTGAATCAGTCAGATCGAAATCATCGAGACAAAAATACAAACAAGTTCCAGAAAAAACTGACGTATTGATTGTTGGTTGCGGGCCTGCAGGATTAACTTTAGCAAGACAACTTAGCATATCTCCAGAAATAAAAACGTGCATTATTGAATCAAAGCCTGGTCCGTTATTATTTGGTAGAGCAGATGGAGTCTCATGCAGAACGATCGAAATAATGGAGGCATACAATTCAAGTGAACTTATATTAAAAGAATCTTATTGGCTAAATCAAATATCATATTGGGATTCTGATAGTAAAAATCAAAATAAAATTGTACGAACTAGAAAAGTGAATGATCCACGAATTGGATTATCTGAGTTTCCTCATGTTGTTCTTAATCAAGCAAGAATACATGATTTACTTCTGGAAGGAATGAAAAACTCATCTTCTCAGTTGGAGCCTAACTACAATTGTGAGCTTATTGATATTAAATTTAATAAAAAAACATATAATGATCATTCTAAATTTCCTATAACAGCTACTGTTTTACAAAAGAAAAATAATAAAAGATATAGAAAGAAAATCTCTGCTCGCTATATTGTTGGGTGCGATGGCGCTAGAAGCATAGTAAGAAAAAAACTGGATATTCCTCTAATAGGAGATTCATCTGATAGTGCATGGGGAGTTATGGATGCATTGGTACAAACTAATTTCCCTGATATACGTGTGAAATGTTTTATCAAAACAAAAAACTATGGATCGATACTAATTATCCCAAGGGAAGGTGGATATCTAGTCAGGCTCTACATAGAATTAGATGAGCTTGAAAATAAAAAGGAAATCTCAAAAGACAAAATAAAATTAGATCAAATAATAGGAACTGCCAAAAAAATATTTGAGCCATATGAATTTCATATTAAGGAGATTCCATGGTGGTCTGTTTATGAAATTGGACAAAGAGTTGCATCATCATTTGATAACAATGATAATAAAAACTCTAAAAATGAATTTCCTAGAGCATTTATTGCAGGTGATGCATGCCACACTCATAGCCCAAAAGCAGGACAAGGAATGAATGTCTCGATACATGATGCTTTTAATT
>CAJWIW010000069.1 GCA_913041865.1 uncultured Gammaproteobacteria bacterium | reverse complement strand
GACTCCCCTACGGGATGCCAATTTACTATAAAGCCCACACTAGTGGGCTTTTTTAATGCTTCAAAGAAAAAATAATAAATACTTTCTGAACTAAAACTTAACTTTTAACGAAAGACCAAGTTCACCGTATGGCTTATCAAAATAGGACTCCGTTCTTCTATTAAAAGTTATAGACTCAAAACCAATAAGATTATTTTTATAATAGTCAGCAAAAAGAAGAACGTTGATATATTTAAATTCTCGTTCTAGCCCAAAACGAAGCTTAAGGTTTGTTTTGGGTTTTATCTCGCTTTCCTCATAATCTTTTAAGTCTATTGCCACAATATCTAATTCAGAAATTAAATTAAGATTTTTGTTTAAATCAAAACTCTGTGTAACTTGAAAACTCAATTGATTTGAATACCATGGCGTTCTTTGAGGAAGGATTTTAAATCCGCTTTCTAAAATGCTTCCTAATGAATTTCCATTTAGATTAATATTTAAAAAAAGAGGTGATGTTATATCCTCTAGAGGAGTCATCCAGTCATAATTATATTTGGTTCGCTTAAAACTAAGGGAAATTGAATTAAGCCATGAATCTTTTAATGTTTTTTTATAATCCAAAGATTCAATTGAATTAAAACCACTAATTTTAATCACATTATCATTGAGCTGGTCATACTCAGGTTTTGTTGAACTTACATTAAAATTTGCTTGATTGCATGAGCCAAGGGTAGAAGAAGCAAAAGTAATACAATTAAAAAATTGGTTACTGGCTGTCTGTCTTGAAGATGAGAACGAAAAAGTATGACTTTCGTTATAAATATAACCAATAGTTATAGATTTTTTTTTGGCATCAAGCTCAACTATTTTTGGCTCAGAGCTTCTATCAAGATTTAAATTGAGGTCACTGAAGTATCCTTGAATAAAAAAATTATTAAAGTTATGACGACCCTCAATAGCAATCGAATCTTTTTCTTTGAATGATGGAGGTATTTCAGGAAGGAAATCCCAGCTACTTTTCATAAGTTTTGTTTCTATTCTTAAATAATTGTCATTGGCATTAATTTGAAGGCAAGTTGACAAAAGGAAGCAACTTAATATTAATACTTTTTTATTCATTGAACTTGTAACAAGTGCCTATCTTCGTTTCCAGCTAATTCGGTTAGGATAGTATCTATCTAGTATAGTAACTTTGAACCTGGATCTCGATATTATTTGATCATTTGAGGGAGCGGAAATATCTATAAAAATATCATGCGCCCAATCAAAGTGTGTATCTTCAACAGCAGTAAAAGTTACACAAGATTCAGTATCTCCTGCAGCAAAATTGACTGTTGTATTCGACAAAGTAAAGTCATCTGCAAATCCTCCTTTGCCAGGCCTATCTCTTTGTGTAAAGCTTAAATCAAAGCTAGTTTGAACCAAATTAGCCTCAGCTGGTCTAGTAAAACAAATGTCAGTAGCATTACCCTCATCGATAGTATAATCATCAACATTGATAGGATATATTGGGTTTGTCGCAGTCTTAAATGTTCCAGTTATATACTTAACAATATTTCTATCAAATCCTATTATTGAGTTGCCACCTGAACCTAGATCTAATTTGAGGGTGTATACACCGTTGTCTACAAAAAAAGACTGAATGTCAGCAATATTATTTGAAACGCTACTTATTAGATTTAATAACTTAAGATCTAAGCTAGCAGGCTTGGGAATAAAGCTATTTTCTAAATCACTCTGACTTACATCAGTTAAAGATATTCTATCTACATCAGCATTTAGTATTTGTGTTGATATAGTTGTGCCATTTTGAGTATAACTTGCAGTAATAACTGTAGATGCGGGCACTTCCCAAATTTGTGTTGCATTAGAGTCAATATCTGAACCTGTTTCTGATGAACTTACAGTAAGAAGAAATTCAATTAAAAAATATCCCTCACCAGAGTCTGCCACAGCATCATTGCCTTCGTACAAATATAGTTTTACCGGTACAACTTTTGAAATTGAGCTGTCTGGATTAAACCATATCTTTGCAAAAACTGGATTTCCATTTATTCCATTAGCAACAAAGTCTCTAATATTTGCTAAGTTTAATGAGCCCGCATATGAATAATCTAAAGTTGAAGTCGCTTTATTATATGTTGGCGTTACTCTAATTTTAAGCTCAGTATTTCCAACATAATCACTTATCTGAATATATGAATTGGCTATTCTGCCTATGATCGAAGAATTGGTTGGTGCACTAAATCCATAAAGATCTGAATTAAAAGTCGAGTTAGAAACAAGCATATTATAAAAAGAATCTCTTGCAGCTTGTCCATAGACTCTTACGTTTGGATTGGATAGATCTTCAAACATATCATTTCTTGGATTCGTTCCAGCTTCGAATCTAGCTGCTTCATGACCATGTACTCCGTTGTCAACACTATCATCATGATATACAAAAAATATGTAATCATCGCCAGTAAACAAATTTCTTATTGAATCTAGATCTTTATACATTCTTGGAAGAGTAGCAATATCTTGTACTACAGCTTCAGGATATATTGTTACCGTATCCCCAGATATAAAATCATATGGCAAGTTTGTAGAGATGCCAGATTTTAAAATATCAAATATATAGTATCTTGCCTCAAGGCTGTTGTTATTGTTGGTGTATTCGGTCGTAGCAGTCAATATTGGAGTATAGTAATGTCTGACAGTATCACAATCAGCTTTTTCAAAACCTTGTGAATATGTGCTGTAATCTATGTTAACTACAGTGTTTGAACCAATAGAATTCCTGAAAGAAATAGTTTCTTGTTTTTGACACTCTCTATTTCTATTTCCTCCTGTCTGCCAATTTGAAGAGTTATTTCGCCATGCATGCGAATTCTGTGCATTAACATCAAGAGATCCTACATCAATTCCAAGACTGGTAAAGTCTATATCGCCATCTTTCAAAAAACTGGAGATTTTTTGATATGTAGTAGATGTATTTGAAATATTTTTAAGAGTTAGATCAGAAAGCTCGCATAGAACTGTATCATTTTCTGTACAGTCTGCTCGCGATAATTTTCCATCATTGGAGATTAAAGCACCACTTGCTTGAATAGACTCTGAACGGTACCATCCCTCATCATTCGGCTCAGTTTGATAAACGCTATAAAAATTTAGTGGAAGTTGATCATAACTATTTCCTCCAAAAACTATTGATAAAGCATCTTCTGATAATGCAACGTTAGCAACTATACTTTTATTAAAAATAGATGATAGAGATGCAGAAATTTCAGTGTCAATAATTTTTAGATACGGAAAAAGTTTAGCAATGTTCTGTGCAGCTGTTTCGTTTACTACTTCTCCAGGATTTACCACAAAATCAGAAAGTAACTCATCGTATGTAATATCAAAATTATTTTCTATGGCTGATTTTAAATTATTTATTTCTTGAGTTACTGCTGCAGAAATTGCATCTCCTAAAGACTGACAACCCTCAGCAACAGTTAGACTGCTTGACTGATTTGCTGTTGCATCAATAATTGCCTGTTCAAATAAAGTAGTAAAAGGTGATATCACAATAGTATTGGTGCCTGCATCATTTATTGAAGGAAGTATCATTTGATATGCTTCAGTTACTCCTCCAAGGGTTGAATCTACAGCACCTACAGGAACATTTGCAACTATTGGCCTCTTGCTTAGGCATTCATTTAAATTGGCATCATTTGTTTCAATAACAAAAGAGCCATCTGAAGATGTTACAGCAGTATATTCACCGGAATCTTGTTGGAAATTATAGTTTTGATCAATAAAGACATTTGCACCAGAAATATAACCATCTATTACGTAACCATAGAAAGCGGTATCAGACTCTTCGGGAACAATTGTCACCAGTATTGAATCTTCAGCTGTTGATCCGTTAGGGTGTGTACAAATTATTCCATAAGTCTTAATTCCAGTTTCTGAGACTGTGATAGTTTTAGAACCTGATAGCCCGATCGAGTCATTCCAATCACCAGAAGCTGAACATGAAATAGCATTGGATGAACTCCAAGAAATAGTAAATGAATTATTTACAATAATAGAACTTACTGAGGCCTCGATCGAAACAGATGGAACTGGAGAGCTAGTTACTTCAACACTTACACTATCAGTTGCTGTATTGCCTCCACCTGAGCAACTTATGTTATATGTTTTAGTTCCAGGCGAGGTTTCAGTTATAGCAACACTTCCTGAAGTCCCGATTGTATTAGACCAATCTCCAGAGGCACTGCATGAGGTTGCATTTGTTGAGGACCACGTTAGGCTAAATTCATTATTGATTTCTACGCTACTCACGCTAGATGATATTTGCGCTGTTGGCAATATGGGAGTAGTTATTATATTGCTATCAGTAGATCCTCCACCACCACCTCCACATGAAACTACAAAAAAAGCTATCAGAATAGAGTTAAAATATTTAAAATGTGAATGATTAAAAAACATAGTTATTCTTAACTATACAATAGTTAGTTCATATAAAGTATTTTTATTTATTCAAATGGCAGGGCAGGAGCACCAGCTGAGTAAGACGCGCTTTTTTTATATTTTTACTATAAAATTTATCCTATGAATAAGTTTTATATTATTTTTTTGGCATCGGTATTGGTTCCTTCAATCAATATATATGCGCAAACATCAGATCAAGAAAAATCTTCTTGGTGGGATACAACTAAAAAATTTTTAGATGATTCACAAAAAAATATTACAGATAGAGTTGGCAATTTAAATAAGACTTTGGATGAAGAAATTGAAGAACTTTTAAATAATGATGCAACTGAGCTAGATACGATTAAGAAAATTGATGGCATTAGAGCTTATGTTACTAAATACACGAGTCTTAAAGAAAAAGATATTCTTAATGATTGTCGAAATGGATTTTCAAAAGGTAATTGCA
>CAJWIW010000068.1 GCA_913041865.1 uncultured Gammaproteobacteria bacterium | reverse complement strand
CAAATGAGGTAACTATATTGTCAGATACTGCTTTAAGAGGTGAAGATTTAGACGAAGAAAGAGCTATGGAAGCAGAGCGTTTAGCACAAGAAGCAATGAAAAATAGTAGCAGTGATGTAGACACTGCTAAAGCGAAGTCAGAATTACTACAAGCAGCCGCACAATTAAGATTAATTAAAAAACTAAAGAGTAAAGCAAAAAAATAAAGAGGTCGCTGTATGTTCTCCACAATTATTCTTGGTGCTGGGAAAAGCACAAGGATGAAGGCAAATAAATCAAAACTACTATTTGATATCGCTGGAAAGCCAATAATTACCCATATAGTTGAAGCAGTCAGACAAGCTAAGTGTAGTGAGATCATCTGTGTAGTTAATAGAGAATCTAAAGATCTTGTCCAGCTTCTCAAAGAACATAAAGTAAATATCACATTTCAAAAAAAATCAAATGGAACAGCTGGTGCTGCAGAAGCAGGTAGTAAAATAATTTCATCCAAAAATAGAAAAGTTCTAATTTTATGTGGCGATGCACCTTTTATAACTACTCAATCTATTAAGAGCATGATAAAAAAAATTAGTAACGCTGATGCTTGTGTAGGAACAGTCGAACTTGATATACCAAAGGGCTATGGAAGAATCATTAGACAAGGTAATAAAATCTCTGAAATTGTAGAGGAAAGAGATTCTACTATTGAACAAAGATCAATAAGAGAGGTGAATACTGGTGTTATATCAATACACAATAATGTATTGAGTCAATTTATCACCGAGATTAAAAATAATAATGCAAAAAAAGAATTTTATCTTACAGATATAATTAAAATACTAATCAATAAAAAATATAAAATAAATACATTCAAATTTAGTGATGACTTAGAGGTAGCGGGTGTAAATTCAAAGGTAGATCTTGTCAATCTAGAAAAAAAATATTTGCTCAGAAAAGCGGAGAGATTGTTGGAGACAGGTACTCTTGTTAGGGATCCTTCAAAGACTGATATTAGGGGAGACCTTAAAGTGAAGAAAAATGTAGAGATCGACATAAACTGTGTGTTTGAGGATAGTGTAACCATTGGCGAGAATACAAAAATTGGACATAATTGTTATTTCAATCGATGTAAAATTGGTGATAACGTTCATATTAAGCCTAATACGATTATCTTTGGATCATCTATTGGTAACGAGTGCATAGTAGGTCCATATGCAAGAATCAGACCTGGCACATCACTTAAATCCGAGGTTCATGTTGGTAATTTTGTAGAAATAAAAAATTCTACCATTGGTAATAGGACGAAGATAAATCATCTGAGTTATATAGGTGATGCTACTCTTGGATCAGATATCAACATAGGCGCAGGAACTATTACGTGTAATTATGATGGAGATAAGAAACACAAGACATCCATAGAGAGTAATTCTTTCATAGGCTCTGGGACAAGGCTAGTCGCACCTGTCAAAGTTGCCAAAGGCTCATATATTGCTGCAGGATCTACTGTAACTAAGGATACACCTGGTGGTGGTAGTCTTACTATCGCACGAAGTAAACAAGTTTCTATTCCTAAATGGAGAACAAGACAAATTAAAGGTAAAAAATAATGTGTGGCATATTTGGTGCAGTATCCAAATCAGAAATACAAGGTTCGCTCATAAGCGGTCTTTCTAAGCTTGAATATAGAGGCTATGATTCAGCAGGCATTTCTATTATTACAGGTCGTCAAAAAATAAAAAGGGTCAGGTGTGTTGGTAAAGTAAAGAATTTAAAAAGAATTCTTAATTCATCACGATCATCAGGTCTCTGTGGGATTGCACACACGAGATGGGCTACCCATGGGCAACCTATACTCAAAAATTCTCATCCTCATAATTCATCCAAAGTATCTATTGTTCATAACGGTATAATCGAGAATTCAGATGAGCTCAAGGTATATCTGAAGAAGAAGAACTATAAATTTACATCTGATACTGACTCTGAAGTTATTGCACACTTATTTTCATACTATGCTGAAAGATCATCGGATGGTGTCGAAGCAATGAAGCGAGTAGCTAAGAAACTCAATGGGTCATTTGCTATAGCTGCAATCTGTGAAAGATGGCCTGATCATCTACTCGCAGCTTGCAATGGAAGCCCTCTTCTAATAGGAACAAAGAAAGGAAGTAATTTTATATCCTCAGACATTCACGCGTTGTCTGAAACTACTGACACTTATGTACCTCTACAAGATAATGAGATTGTGGAATTAAATAGTACTGATTATAAAATTTACAATTTCACAGGTAGAAAAATATCTAGAAAACAAACAAAAGCAAAAAAACAAACTTCTGAAATAAATAAAAACGGTTATAAACATTTCATGCAAAAAGAAATTTATGAGCAGCAAGAAATTATAAGTAATGCAATTAAACACCAAATTGGAAAAAAAGGTTTGTTACCTAATATATTTGGTCCAAATTCAGATAAACTTTTATTAAAAACAAAACATATTCACTTTGTTGCATGTGGGACTAGTTACAATGCTGCTTTGATTGCTAAGTATTGGATCGAAGAGATTACTGATATTGTTTGTACTGCTGAGATAGCTAGTGAGTATAGATATCGAACAGTTAATGTACCGTCAGGTACATTGTTTGTTGCTATAAGTCAATCTGGTGAGACTGCAGATACGATCTATTCGCTTAAAAAGGCAAAGAATAGAAACTATTGTTCGATATTATCAATTTGTAATGTACCAGAGAGCTCAATTACACGCCTATCTGATCTTGTATATCTTACACATGCAGGTCCTGAAATTAGCGTTGCATCAACTAAAGCTTTTACCTCACAACTCATTGCACTTTTATTTATGACAATGGTACTCTCAAGGACATCCAAGAATAAAACGATCGAGAAAACTATTCTCAAGCAAGTGAAGGCACTACCAGCAATAATTAAAAAAACATTTTTACTTGAAAAAGAGATAAAAAAAATAGCCAAGAATTTTAAAAACAAAAAACACACTCTATTTCTAGGAAGAGGCGTCTCCTATCCAATTGCCCTAGAGGCAGCACTGAAATTAAAAGAGATCACCTATATTCATGCAGAGGGTTATGCGGCAGGCGAGCTAAAACATGGTCCACTAGCCTTAGTAGACAAAAACCTCCCTGTAATTGGATTAATGCCGGATAATAATTTGGTCAATCAAGTATTATCAAATCTTGCAGAAGTTAGGGCAAGACAAGGTTTAGTCTATATATTCACAAACAAAAAACTATCAAGCTCAAAGACAGATAAAACTAACGTGATTAATATGCCATCATGCGGGCATTTTGTATCTCCTTTAGTCTATGTAATACCAATGCAATTACTCTCATACTATGTTGCAATTGAGAAAAAAACAAACATTGATCAGCCAAGGAATTTAGCTAAATCAGTCACGGTGGAGTAATAGATTTATTTGAGGAAGTATGTATTAACAACAATTATCGGAGTCATCACAACAACCATCACTGCAACAGGTACTGCTACACTCCCCAGTTTTGCAACCATCACTACAACAACCATCTGCACAGCAAGTGTATTTACAACAAGTCTCAACTGTATCCATCTGTTCTGTCATAATAGCCTCTTTTTAATTATATATAATCAATCTATACCCAATGATGTAATATGTCTATACTCATGTAATACTTTAAACAAAAGAATAATTGAATTGGACTATGAGTCGTTGAATATTTATCTATTACGTCATGCAGAATCACCAATGAGCCCACTTATTGATGATCATAGTAGACCTTTATCCGATACTGGCAAGGAGGATGCATCTACATTAGCAAAGTACATAGATGAAAATCAAATATGTTTTGATCTTACACTTTGCTCCACATCAGATAGAACGAGAGAAACACTGACAATTATCAAAGACCACTCTACAAATTCGTTTCATGATATAAACTATCTTGATGAGCTATATAATGCTTCAAACAGAACAATACTTAAAGTTATCGAGAGGTATAATGATCAATCTATTTTAGTTATCGGCCACAATCCTGGTATATCGAAACTGATATCGAGCTTCGCTGGTCTAACTGTGAGTAATTTTCCACCTTGTGTGTTCGCAAATTTTGTCACAAATAAAGAAGATATATCTTCTATCAGGCCAGTGTTTATCATCAGACCAAAAAATAAAGAAGTAATTGATTTACTATAATTATCTTTATAATACTATTAAGTTATGAAAAGGATTTTCATAGTGTTTGGTCATCATAATATTACTGGCTCCTTCAATGCAGCTATAAGAGATAATTTTATCAATGAAGTTGAAAAAAATGGTCATCAAGTCGATTTAGTAAATTTATTTAAAGAAGAAGACCAGCTTCCATTTTATAACTCTAACTTCAATCCACCACCAAAAATTGTTTTAGATTATCGAAAACGTCTAGAAAAATCTGATGTAATGTTTCTTATTGGTTCTTGTCATAATTTAAGGATGAACGCAATACTCGAGAACTGGATAGATTGGGTTCTTCATCCAAAATGGTTCTTTTCTTACAAATCAATGTTTCCAGAAAGTAAGTATTTTAAAAACTACGGCTATCCTGTAGCTGGGGCCATGAAAGGTAAACTTGGTATTGTATCAATCACATATGGCGGCCCTATGTTTTCTTACTTTAATTTCTCAATCTTTGATAACATACCATACAGGAGAATAAAGAAATCTGTTTTTAAGCTCGGTGGCTTAAAAACTAAATATCTTCGTTTTTACTCAGTTTTACCAAATATGAGTAAGGAGGAATTTAATAATCATATGTTAAGAGTCCGTAATCTAGCTAGAAGTTTGTAGTACAATATGTATCAAAGGGTATATTCATGTGTGGTAGGTTTTCATTAAGTAACAAAGAAAGTGTCAAATCAAAATTTGACATTGATATTCCAGCTAGATTTAATATTTCACCAGGAACAGATGTTCATATACTTGCATCTGGACCTTTAA
>CAJWIW010000067.1 GCA_913041865.1 uncultured Gammaproteobacteria bacterium | reverse complement strand
TGTTGAAGTTAATCTAGGATTCTTCTCTACTGCTGATTCACTTGTGGCAAATAATCTAGTTCTTGCTGTTTATAGGCATATAACAAATCCGGAATGCAGACAATATTTACTTAGACAAGCATTTGAAGAAGCAATACATACGCATGCATACACATATTGCGTTCAGTCGCTTGGTCTTGAAGAAACACGTATATTTAATATGTATAGAGAAATACCTGCAGTAGCAACAAAAGCAGAGTGGGCGTTACCATTTACTCAAAGTCTTGGTGATCCAAATTTCAAAACTGGGTCAAAAGAAAATAATCAAAGACTACTTAGAGATCTAATAGCATTCTATGTTGTATTTGAGGGTATCTTTTTCTACGTAGGTTTCACTCAAATACTATCTATGGGTAGAAGAAACAAATTGACTGGGGTCGCTCAACAATTTCAATATATTTTAAGAGACGAATCAATGCATATGAACTTCGGTATTGATGTCATTAATCAAATAAAACTTGAGAATCCTGAGTTATGGACAGATAGTTTTAAATCAGAGATGGTTGATTTAATTATGACTGGGGTTAAATTAGAAACTCAATACGCATACGACACGATGCCAAAACCGATTCTTGGAATTAATGCAAGTCTGTACGAGGAATTCATTAAATTTATAGCAAATAGAAGACTGGCTCAGGTTGGTTTACCAGAACAATTCCCTGGTGCAACTAATCCGTTTGAATGGATGTCTGAAATAATGGATCTTAAAAAAGAAAAGAATTTCTTTGAGACAAGAGTTACCGAGTATAAAACAGGTGGTCAGCTAAAGTTTGACTAAAGCTCAACTATTTGTAAATTACAGTTTTAGTTCCTAAATATCTAAAAAGTATGTGCCTAAACAGGACATACATTGTTGTTGAATAAAGCAATGTAGATATGAGACTGTATTTTAGGAATGGAATACCTGCAATATAACACTCTATAAGGCCACTGAGACTATATTCGTATATGTTCATCATCTGCCAAACTCCATAGTTGCTCACGAGGAAAAATATAAAAACTGATATGATCGATGTACCTATTATAGATACGAAATTGATTTCTTTTAAAATAAATTTAGATGCAAAAGCTAATAAAATGTATCCCAAATAAACAAAGAATATTGAAGAATAGTAACCTAGAAAATAATCACTTATCAGTTGAGAGACAATGACAATAGATGCCAAGATATAATAATTTCTAAACATAGTCGATGCAAAAACTATCAAAGATATGGTAGGCGTAAAGTTAGGTATAAAAGAAAGACTACGACTCACTACAAGTAAAAATACTAAAAATAATATTATTAAATATCTTGTACTAATTTTTATCGTGTTAAATTCTTTTATCATAATATTTTATACTAGAAATTACTCTTTATGCTTAAGTTAAAAGATCTGCCACCAGTATTATAGTTATGTGCCAGTCGATAATTCTTATCTAGTAAATTATTTATTTTAAATCCCATAGTATAACCATGAATATTCTTTAAATAATTCACATCTACCAGAAAATAACTTCCTAATTGATTTGTGTCATATATAGAGTTATCTCTGTTAGACTCATAAGTTGTTGTGATAGCAACACTTTCTGCGTTTTTAAAAAAATGAGTTACATTACCGACCATTCGATTCCTAGGTCTCCTGGATAAAACCACATTGTTAGTTTTATCTTTTGGTTCTTGATATGTATATTGAATGTCATACTTTGTATCATTTACATACCTTGCATACGAGATATCTATACCAGTAATTTCAGCTTTATTTATATTCTGCATCTTTGTTCCATCCGACTCGATGAGGTTTGTAATCCTGTTGTGGAAAAAAGTACCAGCAAAGGATTCGTCGTCTGATATTCGATATCTTAGGCTTATTTCGCTTGTTTTTGATTCTTCAGGAGTAAGTTTGTTATTACCACCATACCCAAATAGATCTGTCGCATCAGGCGCTCTGAAGGATTTCGCTAATGCGCTGGACAATACTAATTTAGGATTAATATAGTAATTTATTCCAATATTCCCTGACGTAAAGTTATTATACGTTGAGTGATTTTGTACTCTTATGCCAAGATTGGTTTGGAGATTATTTGTAGCACTAAAAGTTGAACTTGCATAAGCTTGTTTTATTTTATTAGTATGTTTAAAAGAGGTGCCGTATGAAAGTTCATACATAGCCTCGTCAGCATAATCTATTCCAAATAGTATATGATCTAATTCATTTATGGGGATCATATACTCTAAACCTAAAGCATTTACCTTCGTATGTGTATAATCAGTTGCCGATGGAGCTGCTTGATTTATTTCATTTGTTTTTTTCACATAAAAAAGATCTAAATGAGAATTAGAAAAGATATGATTAATGTTAAATTTAATATGACTATCTCTATGATTTTGATTAAGGTTGGAGCCAAAGCTGTCATATTCTGTGTTACCTGTACTCCTATAGTAATTAGTAGATATTTCGTTATACCCAATATTCATTATATAATTTAAATCTAGATTTGTTGTGTCATACTTATGATTTTTTGTGGAGGTAACCTTTGCTTTATAAGAATCTGACTCTAATCTACTAAAATTAGTAGAAAAATTATGATTCAAATAATCGAAGCCACCCGAATAAACAAAATTATTTGTGTTATGAGTTCCTCTATTTATAGAAATTTGATTACCTTGATTCTTCTTTGTGATGATATTAATAACACCACCTATGGTATCTTTCCCATAGAGTGTTGACATGCTTCCTTTAGAGATCTCTATACTCTCTATCATATCAACGGATATGTGTTGAATAGATGGAACGCCTAATGTTCCTGGGTTTAAGTTGACACCATTTATCAGTACTTTGGTATGATTACTCTCTGTCCCTCTGAGAAATACTGATTTAGTCTGACCATGGCCCCCATTGCTACCAATGCTGATTGAACTTGATCTGCTAAGTATTTCGTTTATTGATTTGTAACCTTGTAGTTTTATATCTTTTGAGGTTATAACTTGGACATTATTGAAAGTATTGAATATCTTTGTTGGTTTTTTGAGCGGTGTAACGACCACTTTATCTAAAAATGTTTCAGCTGATAAATGAGTGCTTGTCACTAAAAAAACAGTAACAATTACTTTTATAAATTTCCCCACTCTTGAAACCTCCCGTTTCTAGGGACCTTATCATATAAGTGTTCGGACTTTACCGTTACGGGGGTAGTGCCAGAAATTAACTGAGCTTTCCTTATTTCATAAGGTTTAGTTTTTTATCCCAATGCCCTTTTCAAGCATTATTAACCCTATCTTAAATAAAATAACAATAAAAACAATAATTATTGCTAAAGATAAATATATACTAGATTCTTCTAATCCTAAAAACCCATACCTAAATACACTCACAATATACGCAATAGGATTAAATAGCGAAACATCTTGCCAGATTTCCGGAAGTGACTCAATAGAATAAAAAGTTCCTCCAAGATATGTTAGCGGATTTAATACAAATGTTGGGACTATATTGATGTCATCAAAACTTTTGGCATAAGCTGCATTAATAAAGCCAGCAATCGAAAATAAAAAAGCTGTGAGAAGTGTAATAAATAAGACAAAAGGGAGGTTGTGTATAGGGATGTCTATGAAGAATATCGTGACCAAATAAACAGCAAATCCGACGATGAAAGCACGAAGAACTCCGCCGCTGACATATCCAACCAATATTATCCAATTTGGTACGGGTGAGACTAAAAGCTCCTCTGTGCTTTTTTGAAACCTTCCGCTATAAAAGGATCCAACTACATTCATATAAGAATTAGTGATAATAGGAATAATTATAAGACCTGGTATGATGTATTCTATGTAGCTAAATTCTTTTATGCTCCCGATCTTATCACCGATAAAATTTCCAAAGATTGTTATATAGAGAAACATCGTTATTACAGATGGAAGTATTGTTTGAATCCAGATCCTCGCAAATCTTAAAAATTCTTTTCGTATTATTGTTTTGAAAGCAACAATATGATCAGCTGTCATTGGCAACTCCGGCATTTGTTAACTCCATAAATAATTCCTCTAATTGATTTCTCTTATTTATTATATTGAGTACTGAAACATTTTTTTTGTTAAGCGCATTTATGATATCAGATATATTAAACTTATTATCACAAGTAATTTCAATAGTATATTCATCCAGAACATTTATGTTAAATTGATCTAACTCTATGTCCGAGTTAATTTTATTACTTGATTTAACAAGATATGTTTTATTCTTTTTTATGTTGTATATATCTGTCATTGAAGAATTTTGAATTATCTCACCTTTATGTATGATTGCTAGATTCTTACATAACCTTTCTGCTTCTTCCAAATAATGTGTAGTTAATATTATCGTTACGCCTTTCTTATTAATATCCTGAAAGAAATCCCACATTGTTAAACGTAATTCAGTATCTACTCCTGCGGTTGGCTCATCTAGAATTAGTATCCTAGGATTATGTATTAAAGCTCTAGCAATCATTAATCTCCTTTTCATGCCACCTGACAATTCTCTTGGTGTCAAATCTCTTTTGTCCCAAATACCAAGCTGATTGAATAATTCATATGTTCTCGCTTGCGCATCCTTTCTCTTAATACCAAAATAGCCTCCTACATTTATCATTGTTTCTTCAATTGGTATAAATTGATTAAGATTATACTCTTGAGGCACGATACCTATATTCTTTTTTGCCCAATCCGGATTATCGGTAATGTCCTCATTTAAAACTTTTACTTTACCTGAGCTTATTGTTACTAGTGAGGAGATAATACCAATAACTGTAGATTTCCCAGCACCATTTGGCCCTAAGAAAGCAAAAAAATCACCTGACTTTATCTCTAGATTGATATTCTTTAGAGCTTTAAATCCATTTCTATAAGTTTTATTTAAGTTTATTATTTCAAGTGCATTTCTCATATAATCTCGATATTTTATGTTTTTTCCTCAAATAAATTGACAATATTACATACTCACGTAAACTTACTGAGTTATAACAGATA
>CAJWIW010000066.1 GCA_913041865.1 uncultured Gammaproteobacteria bacterium | reverse complement strand
TCATCAACCGAAACTCAAACAAATTCTTATGTATGTCTTGATATGAAGTATACAAAAGGCGTGAGACTTGCTGGTAGTGATATGCAAATCACCGTGTTTGGTGAAAATCTAACAAATTCATCACAAAGAAATCATTCATCTATGGTTAAAAATGAAGTCCCATTACCAGGTGTCAGGGTGGGATTAGCACTATCTATCGATTATGACTTGTAATTTTGACATAGAAATGTGTTTTTTTATGAAAGACATAATAGATTAGTTGTACACAATGTAAGGTGGTATTTATGCAAAATAGAATAATGAGAAACAATTTTTGCATTAATACCTACCTTATATTCACAGATGTTGATAGGATATTTTTAAATAATAAAAATATGTATTATTTGTAATCTTCTTTGAATTTCTCTGGATCTTTATCTTTTTGATCCTCACATATTTTTATTAAAGCGTTATAGTAATCATATTCAGTTTTATTGTTGAAAGATTGAGTTAAAAATTCTCTAATTGCAGCTTCTGGTTGAGCTTCACCTGGCAACCTTTCTGCCATCAATTCATTCGTAAGAATAAACATAGAATCAGCACATGTCTCAAGTTGCTTATTATTAGTACTAGAGGTGCATCCGATCAAAATTAAGACTAGCATCGTAAGGAGTATTTTATTCATATTTATCTCTTGAGTTTTTTTTATCATACCACACAGTCACTATTATTCCTCCCCACCCGGACTCGAACCAGGAACTAAACCTTAGGAGGGTCTTGTTATATCCAGTTTAACTATGGGGAGAATACATAAAATTGTATATAAAAAACTTATGATGTACTATGTTTTTATGATTATCCTTGCAATTGACTCCTCTAGTAAAGATTTGTCTTTATCATTAAGATCTGAGAAAGGTATAGAAACAAAAATATATCAGAAAGATGGCAAACACAGTGAAATATTTCTTCAAGCACTTAACGACCTGCTAGATACAAACAATATGCAGGCATCAGACTTATCAGGTATACTATTTAATAAAGGTCCTGCTAGTTTTACTGGTACTAGAGTCGCAGCTTCGTCACTTCAAGCAATTGGATACACTTTAAACATACCAATAGTGGGTATCTCATCTTTAGAGGTAATGGCTTATGTATATTCATCAGATTCTAATATGACTAGGTTTGAGTGTGCCAAGTACGCTTATGGTGATAGATATTTTACTGCTTCATTCGAAAAATCAAAAAAGTTATATCAAATCAAAGACACATTACTATCTGATATTAAAATGATAAACATATCACATAATGAGCACCTCGTTTTAAATACTGAACTTTCTAAATACATCGAGAGAAAATGTATACCTATAACATACGATCACACAATTTTATCACGAGAGACAAATAGTGAGGATTTAATATCTTTTGCAGAAAAGTATATAAATCTTGGCAGTGAATTCAAACTTTCTGATACACTGCCTGATTATGCAAATCACGAAATTTAGCTAAGATAAGTTCCCTATCTTCTGGCCAACTCTAATTTTTTGACCTTTTTTGATAGATGATAAAAGCTCAACATTCTTATCGAATAACATAATTACTGTTGATCCGCTTTTGAACATCCCAAGCTCTTCTCCTTTATCTAAAATTATTTTCTTTTTACTATAATTAGTTGATATTGTTTTCTTCGGATATGGAGGAGAAACCTCTCCTTTCCATTTTACCTCTATTGACGATACGTTTATGGCAGCAATAAATATTACAGCAAATGTAAGATCATCATTTTTAAATATACAGGATAAACGCTCGTTCCTTGCGTAAAGATTATGAATTTTATTTACAGCATGCTTTGCGACACTGAATAATCTACCAGGTATGTGTGACGTGCTAGTTAGTTTGCCATTATATGGCATGTGTACTCTGTGATAGTCTCTTGGTGATAGATAAATTGTTAGAAATGAACCATCCATGAAAAAATCATTTAGCTTTTTATCATGTGTGAGATCATTTATCGATATTTTTTTACCTTTGACTTGAAGTATTGTATTGTCATCGATATTTCCATATTGAGTAATTGTTCCGTCGCAAGTTGAAACAATTGAATTTTTTGTTTTATCAATTTTATGGATACCTGGTTTTAGCTTTCTAGTAAAAAAGTCGCAAAAAGTTTGATAGTCTTTTGGTGACTCATAAACGCATTCACTCATATTTACTCTAAACAAACTAACATATAACTTGATCAGGCTCGGCACAAAAGGGTTTTTTGTTCTGGTAATAATATAAGTTAATCTAGAAATAACATAATGAGGCAATAAAAAAAGCCAATATGCTTTTATGGACTCTAAAATGTTCCTCGATAAATTTTTCATCGATTAATAATCATTTACTATATCTTCAAAGATATTATTAGCATCCACAGGTGATGTATACAATCCTATCAATTTTGAGTGTTCATTTACTAGAAATATTGCGCTTGTGTGATCAAAAAACTTTACATTATTCTCTGAAGAAATTTCTTTATAATAAACCCCAACTCTTTTCGTAAGTTCTTTCAGCTCTGCATCCTTGGGGGCTATCCCTACAAATCTAGTATCAAAGTATTCTACATACTTTTTTATTTTTGCTATATCATCAGATGTATCAACAGAAATAAATAGCATTCGAATATCTTTTCTGATTTTAGCATTTTCTAATTTTCTGAATATTTGTCTTATTTTCATAAGAGTGTCTGGACAATAATCTGGACAATTAGTATACCCGAAGAAAACAAGTGTGTGAGCTCCTTGTAAGTTTTCATTATTAAAATTTGGATCATCTGTAGAAATGTAATTTGATTTATCAGGGAAAAACGATCTCTCAGATCCTAGTTTCGTGTAGTGTGGAGTGTAGTCAGCATTAATCATCATTAATCCCTGGAGTCCAAGGATCACAATAATTATTAGAAATACATACTTTATTTTCATAATCCTCTTCTAATTTTTATTATTCTCTGATTTGTACTATAATAATATACTGGTAAATATATGATATTTATGTTCAATTTGCTAATAATTTAGGTCTTTTATGTCAGGTAATACATTTGGTAAAATATTTTCGTTAACAACTTATGGTGAAAGTCATGGTAAAGCTATTGGATGCGTGATTGATGGTTGTCCACCTGGATTAAAGTTAGATGAGAGCGATATACAAAAAGATCTAAATAGAAGAAAACCTGGTCAATCTAAGTATACAACACAGAGGAAGGAAGATGACAAAGTTGAGATCCTATCAGGTGTATTCGCTGGCATGACGACGGGTACTCCTATTAGTCTGATTGTATTTAATCAAGATCAAAGAACAAAGGATTATTCCGAAATTAAAGATAAGTTTAGACCAGGTCACGCGGATTTCACATATCAAAAAAAATATGGTATCAGAGATTATCGTGGTGCTGGTAGATCATCAGCCCGTGAGACACTAGCAAGGGTTGCAGCCGGCGCTATTGCAAAAAAATATCTACTTAAAAATTGTAAGATGAAAATATATGGTTTTGTGTCTCAACTAGGTGAATTGATCCCTAGTAAATTTCAGAAATCAGAGATTGAGAAAAATCCATTCTTTTTCCCTGATAAATCTATGCTAGATGATCTAAAAAAATATCTTAATCACATAAGAAAATCTGGCGATTCTATTGGCGCAAAAGTTTCTGTGATTGCAGAGAATGTACCGATCGGACTCGGTGATCCCGTTTTTGACAAAGTAGATGCTCTAATTGCCCAAGCCATGATGTCGATCAATGCTGTTAAAGGAGTTGGGATTGGTGATGGATTTTCAGTAGTTACTCAGAGGGGCTCTGAAGCAAGAGATGAGTTAACACCAAAAGGTTTTTTAAGTAATCATTCAGGTGGTACCTTGGGTGGCATCACATCAGGGCAAGATTTACACGTAGACCTTGCACTTAAGCCAACATCTAGTATTCTTGTACCCGGAAAAACGGTAGATAAAAAAAATAAAGCGACTACAATACGTACCAAGGGCAGACATGATCCCTGTGTGGGAATACGAGCAGTTCCTATTGCAGAGGCAATGTTAGCTAATGTTTTAATGGATCTTTATTTGAGAAATAAAGCTCAAAACAATTAGGTATAGTTATGGGCAAAACACTTTATGACAAAATCTGGGATGAGCATCAGATTATAGTTAATTCTGATGACTCCTCTTTAATATATATTGATCGACATTTAGTTCACGAGGTAACTTCTCCGCAAGCATTTGAGGGTCTCAAATTAGATCAGAGAGAGATATGGAATAAAGATTCGATTTATGCAGTATCAGATCATAATGTCCCTACTAGTGCTAGAAATCATGGTATTGAAGATAAGATTTCAAAACTGCAAGTAGATACACTTGTAAAGAATTGTAAAGAGAACAATATTACTTATTTTGATTTAAATGACGTAAATCAGGGGATTGTTCATGTCATAGGTCCTGAGTTAGGAATCACACAGCCAGGGATGACTCTTGTATGTGGAGATTCTCATACTTCAACTCATGGTGCATTAGCAGCACTAGCTTTTGGAATAGGTACAAGTGATGTAGAACATGTCTTAGCTACGCAATGTATCAATGTAAAAAAAGCCAAAAATATGAAGATAAATATAAAGAATAATCTTCGAGCATTTGTCACACCTAAAGACGTAATATTGTATGTTATAAAAAAAATAGGAACGTCTGGTGGAACAGCTCATACGATCGAATTCACAGGTAAATGTATTAGTGACATGAGTATTGAAGGTCGTATGACAATTTGTAATATGAGTATCGAAGCAGGAGCTAAATCCGGTTTAGTTGCATTTGATGATAAAACATTTAATTATGTTATCAACAGGAAGCATACGCCTGCAAAAAAACATATCGATATCGCAACTAAATATTGGGAAACACTTAGAAGTGATGAAAATGCTACTTTTGATTCAGTTCATGAATTTGATGCGGATTCAATAGTACCACAAGTAAGTTGGGGGACATCTCCAGAGATGACAGTAGATGTTACTGGAAATATTCCAGATCCCTCAAAAATCGAAGACCCGAAAAGAAGAGATTCTATCGCGAGGGCATTAAAGTATATGGATCTCAAGCCTAATCAATCTATTGACTCAATCACTCTAGATAAAGTTTTTATAGGCTCTTGCACAAACTCAAGAATTGAGGATCTAAGAGATGCTGCATCGATATTACAAGGTAAAAAAGTTGCAAATACAATCAAACAAGCAATGGTAGTCCCAGGTTCTG
>CAJWIW010000065.1 GCA_913041865.1 uncultured Gammaproteobacteria bacterium | reverse complement strand
AGCTCACAATGAGATGCATCTATCACCTACAAACGAAGAGACAGAATTAGCATGAATGATGACAGACGTTACATAATATCTGTTTTAGTAGAAAATGAATTTGGCTCTCTCTCAAGAATAGCAGGTCTTTTTTCTGCAAGAGGATATAACATCCACTGTTTGAATGTTGCTCCTACAAATGATGAATCAATTTCTCGAATGACTATTGTTACTATGTGTAATGAGAGTAAAATAAGCCAGCTTATGAAACAATTAGACAAATTGGTTGATGTGGTAAATGTTAAAGATCTTACCGATGAGACACATATAGAAAGAGAGATGTTGTTATTAAAACTTAAGTGCACAAAAGTACAGCGAGAAGAGCTGAAAAGACTAGTTGATATTTTTAGAGCAAGAATTATAGATGTCACTGACACTACATATACGGTAGAATTAACAGGTGCTTCAGAAAAAATTATGGCCTTTGTGAGTTCAATGGGTTCGATTAATATAATAGAGATGGTTAGATCTGGGGCTTTGGGGATTAGTCGTGGTAAAGATAGTCTTGAAAATATAAAGTGAGGGTGATATGAAAGTTTATTATGATAAAGATGCAAATTTAGAAAACATACGTAAATTAAATGTATCAATTATTGGTTATGGTTCACAAGGACATGCACATGCATTAAATCTTAGGGATTCAGGCGTTAAAGTTACTGTTGGGCTTAGAGATGGTTCAGCTAGCGCATCTAGAGCTAAAAATGAGGGCTTGAGTGTACTACCTATAGATTCTGCAGTAAAACAAGCGGATATTGTAATGATTTTGGCTCCCGATGAATATCAAGCCGATCTTTTTAAAAAAGATATTGAACCAAACCTTCAAGAGCAAGCAATGCTTGCTTTTGCTCATGGTTTCAACATTCACTACAAGCAAATAATTCCTGACTCTAAACACGACGTATTCATGATAGCGCCTAAAAGCCCTGGCCACCTAGTTCGCTCAACCTTTGTCGATGGTAGAGGGGTTCCAACACTTATTGCTATACAGAATGATTCATCTGGTAATGCTAAAGATACAGCTCTTGCATATGCATCTGCAATTGGCGGTGGCAGAGCAGGGATAATTGAAACGTCTTTCAAGGAGGAGACCGAAACCGATTTATTTGGTGAGCAAGCAGTTCTTTGTGGAGGTGTTACTGCTCTAGTAAAAGCTGGTTTCGAGACGTTAGTAGATGCTGGTTATGCACCAGAAATGGCATATTTTGAATGTTTAAATGAACTTAAATTAATAGTTGATTTGATGTACGAGGGCGGGATGACTGAAATGAGATACTCCATATCCAACACAGCAGAGTATGGAGATTTAACTAAGGGACCTTTTTTGATTGATGAACATGTTAGAAATAAAATGAAAGAAGTATTAAAAGATGTTCAGAACGGCAAGTTTGCAGACGAGTTTGTCAATGAAATAAAATCAGGATCAAAAGAATTTGATAGATTGAGAAGAGAGGGGTCGCAGCATCAAATAGAAGAGACAGGTAAAAAACTGAGAGAAATGATGTCTTGGATGAAAGACACAAAGCTTGTAGATGAGAAAATTAAGTAATGACTGAAAGTAGTTCTAGAAGGAAAATCCCGGGTGTTTTTTTACTACCTAATTTAATCACAACATCGGCGCTATTTAGCGGCTTCTACTCTGTCATAGCCTCAATAAACGGTAACTTTCTAGATGCAGTATTTGCGATTTTAATTGCAATGATATTGGATGGTCTTGACGGAAGAATAGCAAGATTGACAAATACCCAGACATCATTTGGAGCTTACTATGATAGCCTCTCTGATTTATTATGCTTTGGCGTAGCTCCAGCTCTGTTACTGTACCTTTGGAGCTTAAGCAATTTAAATCTCATTGGCTGGCATTGGTCTAAAGTTGCATGGATCTCGTGTTTTATATATGTTGCCTCAGTAGCACTGAGGCTGGCAAGATTCAACTCAAAACTTGTAACATCCGATAAAAAGTATTTTACCGGACTAGCAAGTCCTGCCTCTGCCGCAGTACTGAGTTGTTATGTATGGGTAATTGAAGTCAGTGGTTCTAATGTGGAGAATTTTTCATGGATGAGCCTTGCTCTAATACTTTCTCTCTCATTTTTAATGATTAGTAATATAACTTATTACAGTTTCAAAGATATAAGCATCAGACAGAAAGTACCACATATCTCTCTTTTCTTGATCGTTCTTGCTTTGTCTTTTATTTCTTTTGACCCGCCACTAGTCCTCCTCTCATTTTTTGCATTTTATGGCTTATCCGGTCCTGTTTTACTATTATCGAGATTAATTAAGAAAAAAATGCTGCTTTCTAGAGAGAAAAAACTTTTATAAATCCAATAAACCTTGCAATATATCAATTTCAAGATATTATATTTTCTATGGAATTTTGTTTAATAAAATTCAATCTATTCTCAAACTTAGGACTGCTGTCGCTATAACGGCTTGCGGTACCTGTCTTTTTTATAAAAATACTGCAAAATGAATGATAAAAATTTAATAATTTTTGATACTACATTAAGAGATGGCGAGCAGAGTCCTGGCGCTTCTATGGATATTGATGAGAAGGTTCAAATCGCATCAGCTCTAGAGAAATTAAAAGTCGATGTTATTGAAGCAGGTTTTCCTATTGCTAGTAAAGGTGACTTTAGTGCAGTTTCCGAGATTGCGAAATCGATCGAAACATCCACGATATGTGCGCTAGCCCGCGCTCTAGAAAAAGATATTTCTATTGCTGCAGATGCACTTAAAGATGCATCTAATCCAAGGATACATACATTTATAGCCACATCACCAATCCACATGGAGAAAAAATTAAAGATGACTCCCTTGGAAGTTATTGAAACAGCAAAAAAAGCAATTACCTTAGCAAAAACTTTTACTAATGATGTTGAGTTTTCACCAGAAGATGCAGGTAGATCTGATTTGAAATTTTTATGTGAGGTAATTTCAGTTGCGATTGATGCGGGAGCCACAACTATAAATATACCTGATACTGTAGGTTATAATCTTCCACATCAATTTGGTAAACTTATAGATAATATCATCAATAATGTTAAAAACTCTGATAAAGCAGTTTTTTCTGTTCACTGCCACAATGATCTTGGGCTTGCAGTTGCAAATTCACTCTCTGCAGTCATGAATGGAGCAAGACAGGTAGAGTGCACAATTAATGGACTAGGTGAAAGAGCGGGGAATGCAGCTTTAGAGGAAATTGTTATGACAGTCAGAACTAGAAGAGATATTTTTGATTGTGACACCAATATAGATACAAAAAATATTCTTAAAACATCTAGGTTAGTATCTGGTATAACAGGCTTTCCAGTTCAACCAAATAAGGCAATTGTTGGAAAGAATGCCTTTGCACACGAATCCGGTATTCATCAAGATGGTATAATAAAATCTAGAGAAACATACGAAATTATGAGAGCAGAAGATATTGGTCTGGTAAGCAATTCACTGGTTTTAGGTAAACATTCAGGCAGGAATGCTTTTAAACAAAAAGTTGAAGATTTAAACATTATGCCAAAAACTTCATCCGAATTTGATGATCTTTTCTATCGTTTCAAAGATTTGGCCGATAAAAAACATGAGATTTTTGATGAGGATATTATTAACCTTGTTTCAAATATGATAGTAAAGCATTCATCAATAAATTTTAATTATATGAATGTTAGTACAGAAAGTGGCAAAAAACCACATGCTCATCTTGTCTTAAATATTGATGGAGATCTTAAGGAAGCTAAATCTGACGGTGATGGTGCTGTAGATGCAGCCTTTAATGCAATCGAGAAGATTGTGCAAAGCAAAAGTAAGTTATTACTCTATTCAGTGAACAATATCACCTCAGGTACAGATGCTCAAGGAGAAGTTACCGTGAGAATTTCAAAGAATAGTACTGTTTACAACGGACATGGAGCAGACACAGATATCGTTAAGGCATCTGTTCTTGCGTTAATCAATGCGTTAAATAAACTTAAGGAAAACCCAGAATCTAATTCTATTAAAAAGAGTGGTATATAGTGAAGTCAAGGTTCGATTATTTAGAAGAAATGAGTATAGATACTGAGTGGCTGAGACGAGCTCAAAAGGTGGTCCAAACCTCTTCTCCTGGCAAAAATACCCTGAGTAATATTCAAAATGAAGCTTCAGAGTGTAATAAATGTATTTTGGCATCTACAAGGGATAATATTGTATTTGGAAGTGGCAATCCTAACTCAAAGTTAATGATAATAGGAGAAGCTCCTGGAAAGGATGAGGATTTAATTGGCGAACCTTTTGTAGGTAGGGCTGGAAAGCTATTAGATGAGATACTATTCTCAATGGGAATAACAAGAGATAATGTATACATTACAAACACAGTTAAATGTAGACCTCCAGAAAATAGAAACCCATCACATGAGGAAATTGAATCTTGCTCGGACTATCTTAATCAACAAATAAAGAGTATCAATCCAACTGTTATAATATTACTTGGCAAAATAGCTGCAAATAGAATACTTGGCACGGAAGAAACAATGAGTGATCTCAGACAAAAAGTCTTTACCCACAAGTTAACAAAAATACCGACAATTGTTTTCTATCATCCTGCATATTTACTAAGGAGTCCCTCACAGAAGAAGAATATGTGGGATGATATCAAATTTACTCTAGAATTTATCAAGAAGAATGATTGCAAGATTAATTGAGACTATTGAAATTAGAAAAATGACAAATGATGATCTTCGTCAAGTCATAGATATCGAAAATAAATCATATGATTTTCCATGGTCAGAGGCTGTTATTAAGGATTGTCTTGTGAACAATTATGATTGTTATGTAGCAGGTCAAGACAACATTTTTGGCTACATGATTTCAAAGATTACTAATCAAGATAGCCATATTCTTAATCTTACAATCGATAGTGATTATCGTGGACAGGGGATAGGTTCTAATTTATTGGATTTAATGATAAAAGAATGCAAGCTACACAGAAGCAACTATATTTATCTTGAGGCTAGAGTTACAAATACTATCGCTCGAAATCTATATCAAAAGTTTGGGTTTAGAAGTATTGGAGTAAGAAAAAATTACTATAGAAATAAATTAGGACGTGAGGATGCTATAGTTTATAGAAGAAACCTCTTAATCTAATCTTCATCTTTAATAGAAATGCTTAAGGCGTGTATTTCTGTTTCCATAAGCTCACCTAAGCTAGAATACACGAGTTTATGACGCTCGATTGTACTTAGTCCACTGAAGCATTTTCCACTTATTATTAACTTAAAATGACCACCTTTTTTAGCACCTGCGTGCCCCGAGGGAAGTTAGGAGGAGGGAGAGGGATTTTAGATTTAGCGTGCGCCGAGGGAAGTTAGGAGGAGGAAGAGGGATTTTAGATTTAGCGTGCG
>CAJWIW010000064.1 GCA_913041865.1 uncultured Gammaproteobacteria bacterium | reverse complement strand
GAGGATACTACTTCATTTGCAGCTTCAATTATTTTTTTTGTAAATGGATTTTTACTATTACCCATGGTAACACTTGTGGTCATATTCGGAATAATCCTCTTAATATCCTGAATTTTTTTAATCCCCACGAAACCCATAGGGGGCTCAGATATTTCTTTGAGATCTATTATATCAATACTTAAATCCTTAATGATACTTGCTTCACGTGTGTCTTTTATACTCACAAGGATTTTAGGCATCATGCTCAATTTCAAAACTTCTAATTTTCTCCTCAATCCAAGACCAAGCCTCAAGTTCGATATTGCCAGCTGTTTTATCTAAACCTATTTTTAGGTATTCTATTTCTTCATGAATTTTTTTCATAGGCAATCTCCCTAATCTACTTACCAGAACTGCTGCCTCGATAACAGAGAACTGAGCTCTATTAAAACCGAGAAATGGTTTATAGGTTTTCCTGTCAATAATTTCACATGATATCTCAGGCCTTACCTTATCTTCTGTTTCTGCTTTCACCTTTAGCGTAAAATGTGCATTTGCATCCTTTAGCCTCATCACTTTGTTATCAGATACTTTTTCTAGACTCCATTCTCTCTTTATGCCAGTGACTATACCTGCAAAGACACGGACATCGTCTATAAAATTGACAATTGCACATTTTGACTCTTTTAGATTATCAAGTGTTTTAGAGGGCTTAAAAGGCTTGATTATCACTTTATTATCAATAATATTTATACCCATTGGTGCTATATGATGGTTACAGTTTTTATCGCAGGTTGTTATTATTACTTCATGAATTTTCATAGTTATTTATTTTTCTTTTTATATGTAGACCTGGTCTCCTTAAACTCCATCTTATCATCGTATTCTCTATCAACTAGACAACCCCATTCAAGCTCTTCATCTTGCTCGTATTCTTTTCCCAATTGATATGCAATTTGTGCTTTGGCTAATTCTATACCTAAGTAGTAAGCATGTCCGATGTCACCTTCAACATCAATAAAATCGAAAAAATCGTAAGGATCATTGGCTATAATTTTCCCAGATTTATTAAAAAGGTTAATACCATCTTTAGAGAGAATAATTCGATAGTTTTTGTCTTTGACTTTTTTATACAAATCATTTATTTCTTCTGATGTAACTTTATTATTTTCCGCATCATGATTTATCAGTAGACCATTATTTATGTGTTTAGGAGTAACATTATTTTTTGCTGCAGCATACATAATCCGTCTTGCAATATCTGTTTCTTTTATCACTGTCCTGCAATGATTACTAACTTGCGCAGTAAGAATATGATTAATTTTGAGCTCAGTAATAATACCCATCAATATAGCAGTAATACCGCTTGTATCAGCATGTGTCAGCTCGGTAATATTACCTGTTCCCATCATGATATTTATTTTTGGATACATTTGACGCAACTTATGATATCTCATTAGAGATTCTGTGAATCCAAAATTAAGAGGATCTAAAATCGGATCTGCAATGAAATTTTTTTTATTATTCTGACACTGTTCTATGCACCAAATAAGACTATCAAAATCATCTGTAGAATTAGGGATTATAACGGGTGTTGAATTTATTGAGTCAAGGATATCAAAATTGTCTTTCTTTAAGCTCAGAACATAGTCTGCACCTGCATTGGAGCCTTTTATAATTTCCTCTCTATTATGTGAGTCAATGCTGACATAAAATTTGTTGTGTTTAAGTTCTTGGATAGTCTCTACCAAATGTGGAAAATTATGATTTGGCAAGCAGCCAATATCGATAACCTCTGCGCCATTTCTTTGATATTCTCGCGCTATGTTAATAATGCTCTCTACATCTAGTATCGGTGCATCTGTTATTTCAGCAAAGATATGAACCTCATATTGTGTCAGATCGTATTTAAGACTCTCTCCTCCAAATAACGCTGGAAGATCTTTTAATTCCTCAGGACCCCTCTCAACTAATACCCCCAGATTCTTTTGTAAATCCTTGATATCCCCTCGAGCTTTCCCTGGAATAATTACTTTATCAAAACCATTGATAGGACCTAATTTCTTCGAAATTAGTTCTGTTGTCATCAGAGCCGCTACATTAATATTTATGCATCTTATCTCATATGTAAATTCTTTCTCTTTAATGTCTTCTAGTATTTTTGAGAGATTATTTTCAGCTAACTTTCCAGTGACGAATAGAATATGACTTTTAGTCATTTTATCCCCCTTATAGCCTGCTTGAGAGCATCCACGTTATCAACTACCTCAACATCATCAAAAGATTTAAGTTTTGTGAAATTATCTAGTTCAATCTCCCTTGGATAAAGAGTAACCATTTTTTTTGGTGCTTGCGTTATCACGGTTGGCTCAGTGTCACACGCAAAAACAATTGATGGGATTCGACATTTACCAGCTTGTGCAAACATATTAGTGATAAGATTATCTGAAAAACCAAATGCCATTTGTGCTACCGTATTTGATGTAGCAGGAGATACTATGAGGCATTTATACACACCCTCATATAGCATGCTTACAGGAGCAGAACTGGCAGTGATATCCTTGAAGATTTTTACTCCTCTGTCTTTATATTCTTTCAAATCATAGTCATACCATTTAAGGACTTCCTCTCCAGCTTTACTCAGAAAAAGATCAATATCTGATAATTCATCTATAATTTGCATGGATTCCTTTAAATAGTGACCAGAGCCTGTAATGCCCCATGCTATTCTTTTAGTTTTTTTCATCCTAATAATCTCTTTATAATTTCATTTTCATATTGTAACAATTCTTCTTCACTATTCACATTTATAAAGATCTCTTCTTTGCCGGAGAAATCTACGATTTCTAACCCACACTTGTTATACCATTTATCTATCTTCCTCTCACCATTATCCAGAAATTTTTTAAGTGAACCTATTAGTTTTTTTGGTATCAATGCGTACACAGGTTGAAGTCTATCATTACAATAAGCACATTTAACTTTATCAGTCATGGGTGATTCTAGCATCTTTATAAAATATTCATCTGAAATAAGTGGTCCATCACATGGAAGCGTGATTAGGTAGTCTGTCTGTATTTGCAAAAGACCTGAATATATTCCAGCCAGAGGACCTTGATAATCTTCTAGGACATCTTTTATGACATTACATTTTAATGTTTTATAAACACTTATATTCCTATTCACATTAACGAATACATCTGAGGAGAATTTTTTAGACATATTGATAAGATATTCAATGATAAATTTACCATGTACTTTAATTAAACCTTTATCAGCTCCGTTCATTCTAGTTCCTCTACCTCCAGCAAGTATTAGTACACTTAAATTTTGATCATATAACTTCATTTTTTTATTTTATCATTAGAAAATAGTATTCTAGTATAATAAAATTATATTTCATGAAAATAAATAAGACATATATTGCGCCAATGGTTGGTAGAACTGATGTTTTCTTTAGAACTTTAGTTAGAGTAATATCAGATTCCATAAATTTGTATACAGAAATGACAACTTGTGATGCGTATCTTTACACGGATAGAAAATATTATAAAGTTGACGAAAATGAGCATCATATATCGATACAACTAGCTGGATCGGATCCGAAGAAATTTTCACAATGCGCTAAAATAATAAAAAATAATGGTTATGACGAGATAAATATAAATGTTGGTTGCCCTAGTAGCAAAGTTGTAAAGGGAGCTTTTGGAGCCTGTTTAATGGAAAAGCCTGAGATTTTGTCTTCAATAGTTGAAGAAATTACTGAACATACCGACATACCACTATCTATTAAAACAAGACTCGGTCTAAACTATGATGAGAACTTAGACTTACTGGTTAATTTGATTACGAAAACAAGTGCAGTTGGTTGTCAAAAATTCGTTATACATGCAAGGAATGCAATACTAGGTGGGCTCAGCCCAAAGAAAAACAGGTCAATACCTAAAATTAGATATGACGATGCTGAGAGAATCACAAAGATGTTTCCAGATTTAGAGTTTGTAATTAACGGCGAAATAGGAGAAGTACAGTCAATAGAAAAGCACTTGGATATATTTGATGGAGTAATGATTGGAAGAAAAATTTATGATGACCCAGTTTTCATACAGAACATGCAAGTTCATTTAGATGGAAAAGCATCACAAATGACTAGGTTAGAAATACTAGAAAAATATCTTGATGCAATTCAATTAATGAAGCATGATAAATCCAATTATTTGTTATTAAGACATTTGTTTGGTTTATACTATAATACACCTAAGTCAAAGATGTGGAAGAAACTTCTTCATCAAACCATTAGTGATGATTTAAGTATTGATAAATTAAGAAAATTCAAGGAGCACTAAAGTGAAAAAATTAGCTCAACAAGCCGACAGATATGAGTTATACGAGGAATCTGTCCAGAATGTTGAATTTGAAGTGAGTTTCTATAAAAAAATGTTTAAGAGGTGCACTAATAGAGATGCGGTTAGTCTACGCGAAGACTTCTGTGCGTCAGCTAAAATATCTGTTGAATGGGTAAAGAAAAGTGCCTCTACCACATCCTATGCAGTAGACTTAGATAAGAAAGTTTTAGATTATGCGAAAAATATTATCAAGACAGTAATAAATGCCGGTTATGATGAAAATCCAGCCTGTGATTATCCTGGCTCCTCTTTCGAAGGAGGTAAGTTTGTTGAAGGCCCGGCCTACCGCACCGGTTCCCATTCCGAACAGGAAGGCAAACAGGACAACCGGCAACGCTGTCCCGACTCCGTATAGACCTGGCAGCAGTAATGCTGATTTAGCTTTTAGAGCCAAAGGAATCAAACTCCCGAAAAACAGCGCTGCGGAAATCGGGCAGAAGGCCAGGGCAAATATAGCTCCAAGCGGTAGAGCCCCCCATATCCCCATGCTGTCAATAGTTTTTTTCATCTTATCAGAAAGGCCGCCTCCGCGAGGCGTCAATACCAGCATTTCAAGCAGAAACATCCCAGTTATTATAAGGACTGGCCCCAGCAGTTTATTCATGTAGTTCTGCAAAAAGAAAGAAACATCCGGAATAGCCAGAAGGCTGAAAACAAGAATCACTCCCAGTGCCAGATATATCAGGGTGCGTCCGACAGTATATAACAGCCCTGTGATCAGTACTTTGCGCGCGGATTCAATGTTTCGGCTGATATACGATATTGCCGCTATATTACCGGCCAGCGGACATGGGCTGATCGAAGTCAATATCCCAAGCCATACAGCTGTCATGATCTCCGGCAGCAGTGAGTTCATTTTTTCAACCCGGAAAAAGAGCTTATTTCTTGACGGATATAAGCGTCAAAAAGCTTCTTGTCATGGGCAAGTTCCCATATTTTGCCAAGCTGTTTTGATTTAACGCATTTATTATCTTTGTATTCTGCCAGAACAACCGTTTTTGTGGTCAGTTTGAAGTCGTCAATGAAGTGTTCGTTGTTCTTCTCATCAATATT
>CAJWIW010000063.1 GCA_913041865.1 uncultured Gammaproteobacteria bacterium | reverse complement strand
TTATGATTTCTCGACTATCACAAATACTCCTATCATGAAAAAAAGATTTCCCATTAAATTTCACACGGGATGGAAAACCAGTTATCCATGACATTGTTTGTGAAGATGTTGCATCTGCAAGTGAACCAGCAATGGGCATACAAGCCGCTCTACTAGTTTGATTCATTGAAAGAATAAAATCAGAAATTGAAGAAATTACATAATCAGGATCATTGCATTTATCAAAGTCAGATGTGATCCAGCTTGCTACTAGATATTTCGATTTCTTTATAATCTTTCTAATCCCTTCTAAATTTTTTGAGAGCTTATCATCAGACATTAATTTAGTTAGTATTTCAGGAATATCATTAAGATCTATTTTAAAATTTTCAATATGATGCTTATTTTTTTTCACTATTTTTACAGATTGAGCATCAAAATCTCCAACTAATAAAAGCTTTCTACTTTTCAGGTTTGTGCATAAACTATGTTTTGGAAATATTACTTTATCAATAAGTCGAGGTGATTTTTTAAGTATATTATTTCCAAATAAAATAACTACATCAGATCTATTTCTTGTCTCAGTTAGAGAGGTTGCCATGTATCCTTTTCTTTGAATAATACCTAGATTTCTGAATAGGTATTTTGAGTTCACATGATCAACCACACAATTATGGCTAGCAGCAAAATTCAGTAAAGACCTGACACCATTAACATCTGTTCCATGATTTACTAAAGTAATATCGTTACTTTTTTGAATCATTTTCCTAGCAGAATCTATCGCATTATCAAAATTTGTTTTTGTATTTTTAATTATCGACGTCAGATTACTAGTATTCTTTAAATTAAAATATTCGATTTTACTAGTACAATCTTTAATGTTCTCTGAGATTACCTTGAACTTATTATTATTTACTTCGACTTGAATGTCATCACAGTGTAATGAGCAGAAAGGACAGGTTATATAACGTTTATTATCAGATTTCATGTAAATATTTCTTACTTATTTTACATTAAAATAATATATGTTTATACACAAAAGGTTTAGAATATATGTTCAAATAAAGGCAAATATCGATGAACTTCAGTGGCAAAAAAGTAATAGTAGATTCACCAGCAAGGTTACATTTAGGTTTTTATGGAATAAACAAAGACTTAGATTATTCATTTGGTAGCATAGGCTTAGCTATAAATGCATTTAGAACGATTGTATCTGCAAAATATGCAAGAAAATCTCAATCTTCACTGACTAATGTTAAACTAAATCAGATACTTAAGAAAAAGAATATAAACAAAAGCTATGTGCTCGAAATTATAAGTAGTCCACCCAAGCACATTGGTCTAGGTTCGGGTACTCAACTATCTTTATGTTTCATTCATGCTATTAATATTCTACTAAATTTAAATCTCTCTAAAGATGAGTGTATTAGATTATCATCACGAGGTAAAAGGTCTGGAATTGGCATTGGAACATTTTATAGTGGAGGATTCGTTGTTGATGGTTGTAAAAAAGATCATCTATATCCAAAAACGTTATTTAATCTAAAATTTCCTAAACAATGGCATATTATATTAATAAATGATACATCTCGAAGAGGATCTTTTGGAAGAAAAGAAAGTGAATTTTTCAATAATATAAAAAATACAACAGAAACAATTAACAAAGAGTTAAGTTTCATATTAATGCGAGGACTTTTCCCCTCAATACTATATGAAGATTTCGATAATTTTTGCGATAATTTAAACCACTATCAGAAAATGACATCAAGATTTTATAAATCTAATCAAAGAGATACCTATTTAAGTAATGATATTGCAAAGATAATTAAATTTGTAACTAACTCTGGATTTAAAGGTGTTGGTCAGAGTTCGTGGGGGCCATTATCTTATATTTTTACTGAATCCAAAGCAGAGGCAGAAGATGTCATAAAAGTTATGGAATCTAAATTTAAAGTGTATAATAATCTAAATTATCAAATTGTTGGAGTTTCCAACACAGGGTGTAAGCATAAAATTATCTAAAACGACAGGAGCAAAACATGGAAAAACCATATCTACTACACATGATAACGCCGGAGAAAAACATAAGCCCTTTTGATGCAAATATGGCTTTTGATGCAGGATGGCAATCGGTTGTACCATATACAAATGTGACCATGGAAGAAATTCAAGCTCTCGTACAAGATACAATTTTTTCACGCTCGCCATCAACATTAAAGAAAACTGCAATATTTATTGGTGGTAGAGACACGCATGTTGCTATGGATATGTTGGAAGAAACAAAAAAACACATGGTCCCTCCATTTGAGGTGCCAGTCTTTGCTGACCCAAGTGGTGCATTTACCACCGCGGCTGGAATGGTCGCAAAAACTGAAAAAGCACTCAAAGAAAAATTTGATCAAGAGTTTAAAGGACTTAAGATTGCAATTCTCGGTGGAACTGGTCCAGTCGGAGTCGCATCCGCAGTCATAAGCTCAAAAGCAGGTAACAATGTAACACTGATTGGTCGTAGTGAAGAGAAAACTACAAAAGTAGTTGATATCTGCAATGATAGATATGGATCTGAATCAGTTGTCCCTGGTGTTGATGCTGACAAAGAGACAATACTTCAAGATGTTGATGTGGTTTTCAATACAGGAGCCGCGGGAATACAGTTGATGGATGATAATCTTGTGATTGCTGCTAAGAACTTGAAAATATGCGCAGATGTTAATGCGGTACCGCCTGCGGGTATTGCTGGGGTTGATGCGATGGATGATGTAGTAGAAATGAAAAATACCACATCTAAAACCTATTCAATTGGCGCATTAGCAATAGGGAACGTTAAGTATAAATCTCAACATGATTGTTTGAAACTGATGTATACCTGTGATAAACCAGTTTATCTTCATTTTGAGCATGCATTTGAGTTTGCTCAAAAAGATGCATAGTAACTCTCCCTTTTTACTTATTGGCTATGATACAGACTACTTAGAAAAAAAACTTCAAGAATTAGGGTATAAACCAATAGCCATTAATGTTTCTCTTGATACAAAAGTTCTCAGTACAAAGGAGCACCTGTCTCATTTTTTAGAGAAGAATTCTCTATTGGACAAAACGACGAAGTGTATTTATGCCTCAGGATTAGAGGGGAGAAATTACTTATACAACCTTCTCGAGTCAAAACTTTCTATTTGTGGAAACAATTTATCTCTACTAGATAAATCTGGATACATAGAAAATTTTTCGAGAGAATTAAGAAATTGTGAATTGAAATATCCAAAAACATGTTCTATTCAAGAGGGTCCTTTAGCTTCAGATAAAAAATATTTGTTTAAACCAACAAATAGCTGTGGAGGATATGATATCAGTCAAGTTACTCCTAAGAAAGCAAATTCGTATATTCAAGAATATATTGATGGCGATGCATACTCTTGTTCATTTATCGTCGATGACAATTGTTTTAAATTACTTGGGTTAAATAGACTTTTGAATCTCAATAGTCATTACGAAAATAACTATATACACGCTGGTGTTTTAATGACAAAAAAAAGATTCTCTGAAAGTTTTTATAAAGCAATTGAGAATTTAGCGAGAAAATTAAAAATGAGAGGTTTTAATGGAATAGACTTTATTTTTGATGGTAATGATTATTATATTATCGATATTAATCCAAGACTAACCTCTCCTTTTTTTCTTTACAATGATATTAGTCATAATGAATTACTAAAAGGACAAATAGTTGGGAGATATAATTGGGGAAAAATTGACTATAAAAATAAGCCAATCTCTGGTTTTGCACATATTTTTACGAAAGATGATGTTGTGTTCACAGAAAAATCAATAGAAGATATTAATTGTATAAATGCACCGAATAATGGAGATATAGTTAAACGCGGAGATCCTTTATTTACTCTTCTCTCCACAGAGAATGATTACAATAAAAATATAAATGATCTTAAACGACAGATAGAAATAACGAAAGAACACTTTAACATTTATGATATAATGTTCAGTCATGAGTAACAATATAAGTATTAACAAAACTACAAAGCCACTAGTCGAAAAATTGATCGAAAAGGTTAGCGAGTTAAACCTATCGATTGAAACAACCGAAGGAGGAGCCAAGATTATCGACGCTGGAATCAATACTTCTGGTTGTCTAGAATCTGGCAGATTGATTACCGAAATTTGTATGGGGGGTCTGGGATATGTCTCTTTATCCATGAGTAACAATATCAAAGAATGGCCGCTATCAATTCACGTTCACAGTAGTAATCCCGTTTTAAGCTGCCTAGCTAGTCAGTATGCCGGTTGGAATTTATCATTTGTTAAAGAAGAGGATAACTTTAATGCTCTTGGATCAGGTCCATGTAGAGCTCTTGCCCAAAAAGAAGAAATATTTAAAGACCTTAACTATAAAGATAAGTTTTTTTCAACGGTAGTTATTTTAGAGGTCGATCGTCGACCTCCACAGGAAATAATTGACAAAATAACAACCGATTGTGAGATAAGTGAAAAAAATCTGACTTTGATTTTGACTCCGACAAGATCACTTTCAGGATGTGTTCAAGTAGTGGGAAGAGTTCTTGAAGTTGGTATGCATAAACTACACGAAATAGGCTTTCCTTTGAAAAAAGTAATTGATGGATTTGGATCAGCGCCAGTCCCGCCCCCAGCTCCGGATTTTTTAATCGGTATGGGAAGAACTAATGATGCAATTTTGTACGGTGGACAAGTCCATTTGTATGTTGATGTAGATGATGATGAGGCATATGAGTTAGCCAAAAGATTACCTAGTTCTACATCGAAAGATTATGGAAGAACATTTGCAGAAATCTTCAAAGAGTATAAATATGATTTCTACCAGATTGATAAATTACTATTCAGCCCAGCTAAAGTAATTGTAACCACGCTCAAGACTGGAAAGACTTTTGTGAGTGGAGAAATAAATACAGAACTTGTGAACCAATCATTTAGTAAATGAAAAAACTCATCATCCTAACTGATAAAAATGGATGGCATTGCAAACAGCTAAAAACTTCTGCAAAGAAGAAAGGTTTTGATGTCTACATAGAAGACCTTAAAAACCTATCACTTCATATCGAGAATAACGATCATCATGTAATAGATAGTAAAAATCAGAGAATAGCATTTTCAAATGTATTCATCAGGTATGTACCAGGAGGCAGTCTTGAGGAAATAGTTCATTACTTAAATATATTAAGATCACTTAGGATGAATGGTTGCAATGTTATCAATACTGCAACTCAAATTGAAAAGACAGTAGATAAATCACTTACTTCACTTATTCTCAGGGACAACAATATTAATACTCCCGATACCTGGGTATTTAGAGGTGATGATCAACTCTATGAAAAAGTTGATAAGCTTCTAAAGAAAAATATACTAATTTACAAACCTCTTTTTGGATCTCAAGGAGAAAATATAGTCAAGATAAAAAATATTGATGATCTTAAAAAAATTGATAATAGTACAAATATTTACTACTTACAAAAATTTATTGAGACAAAACCATCACATGATTATAGAGTTCTGGTAATCTCTAATACAAAGAATCGCAAAATATACTCAA
>CAJWIW010000062.1 GCA_913041865.1 uncultured Gammaproteobacteria bacterium | reverse complement strand
TTAAAAGAATTTAAATCTGATAATAAATGGGAGGATTTTAATCCCTAAAGGGTTTGTAAAAAGGTTTATCTGAAAAATCAAGTAATTCTAAATCTCCACGACTATCACCATATGCATAAATTTCCTCATAATCATTTACATTGATTACTCTCGCTACTCTTATGAATTTTTCAATTCCAAAACAGTTACCGTTAACCAATTTACCTGTAATTTTTCCATCCATCTCTTCAAGCTCGGTTGCAATAAGTTCAATGCCATTTCGTGAACACCAAGAATCTAGCCAAATATTTGCTGAAGCACTTACTATCACGACTCTGTCACCCTGAGTCTGATGCCATTTAATTTTTTCTCTTGCTTTATCTCGTACGATTTTGTCAATTTCGTTATCACTGTATTGTTTCCCTTTATTCCACACGTCAGAAGTTTTCTCATTCTTAAAATAAAATGATATTACTGTTTCTTTCATAAAATTATTTTTTATTATCCCAAGAGAGTAAAGTAGATAAATTGGAGATAGTATTATAGATCCAAGAATAAATTTCGGGTAACCACAGTAGTAGATTATAAAACCTCTGAACGAGTCATTATTAGAAATAGTTCCATCAAAATCAAATAGTGCTAGCTTCATTTTATGTCCATGCGTTTAAAAATGAACTCAGGTATATTTTTTATAAAAAACATAATATACCGCCAATACCACTTTACATAGATGACATCCTTGCACTTCGTCTGATTAAGTACAATCGTTTCAGCAACATCTCTTGGTTTTGTGCTGAGCATTTTTTTTATAAAACTAGACTCCGTACCATCACTTATAAAACCTAAGATCACTGTCATGACATGAATATTCTGATCAAACAAGTCATTCCTCAGTCCACTGAGAAATGTAGTAAACCCACTTTTAGCGCTACCATAGATATAATTTTTCTTCCTACCTCTCTCACCTGAGATAGAACTTATACCAACAATAAATCCTTTTTTGATTCTACTCATTTTTTCAACAAGATAATTAATTATAGAAACTGGTCCAATGAGATTTGCGGTCATGCTATTTAACATCTCATTAGTCTCTATTTGTGCTTTCAATTGATTTGGGTAGTATCCAGTTGCACAAATGATACCAAGAGGAAGGGTTTCGAGTTCTTTAAGAAATGTTTTATGAGTATCATATTGATTTAAATCTAAATTAATTAATTTGACATTTACACCGTAATTACTCACTAAAGTCTCTGAGAATTTTGATAGGGATTGAATGTCTCTTCCAGTCAGATAGAGGCTATATCCCTTTGAGGCATAAATATCTGCGATATTTTTAGCCAGTTCACTCTTAGCACCAATAATAAGTATATATTCCATAAAAATAATATTTTTTATTAGTATATATAGTTTTTAAAAACATCTAAAATTATATTTGAAACAAATAAATAACTTGGTTGTGATTAAACTGGAGTGATCGTAATGAAAGCAAAGATATTTAGCATAATCATTCTTTTTATTACAATGAATGCATATGCAAACAATAATTATGTTAACAAGTCACTTATCTGTAGTACAAAAACTTTCCCAGTAAAAGGTGGATTTTATTTCCAATCAGGCACGGAATTAACTAGATACAATATTCTTTGGGATCATAACCTCAAAAAAGAGTTTCTAAAAACGTCAAATCATTGCTATATGATTGTAAATCGAGAAATAGTCATATCTGAGAGAAGTAACAAAGATAATTGTGGTGATTATAACACTTTTATAAACCTTTCTTCGCTGGTCTATAGCATTCCAGTGGATCAAAAAATATTATCAGCAGATTGTAAATTTTTCGATGGTGATCTTTATAAAACATTAACAAATTCACTGAATGTTGACATAAATTAATTTTTCTTTTTCATGTAACGACGTAATATAAAATTCAAATCTTGCTTGGTTTTATTTGATACTTTTTCTAAATCACTCACTATACTTTGATCTAAACACGTCAAGATTGGGTCATCATCCGATGAGTACATATCGAATGAATCTATTAGGTCTTTAATTATGTTTTCTGCTTTTTCTGTCATTTGTTTCATTACTTCTATTATCTTACTCACATCGATAAAGTCCCCCTCTAAATTGTAAGCATCATAGTCTGTAACCATACCAATAGACTGATAACGTATTTCAGCCTCTCTAGCTATTCGCGCTTCAGGCATATTTGTCATACCAACAACATCAAACCCCTGAACATGATGTAATCTAGATTCAGCAATTGTGGAAAGTTGTGGTCCTTCAATAGCTACATAAGTTATATTTTCGTGATAATCATAGTTTCTGTTTGTTAATATTTCAGAGCAAACCTTTTCTAGACTGGCAGAGTTTGGTTTTGCTAGAGATACATGTGCAATTAGATCTTTATCAAAGAATGTGTTGGTGCGTTTAAATGTTTTATCGATGTACTGATCGATAATCACAAAGGAACCTGGCATTATCTCTTTTTTCAATGAGCCCACTGCGGATATTGATACAATATCAGTTACACCAAGTTGTTTTAAGGCGTCAATGTTAGCTTTGTAATTAATATTTGAAGGATTTATATTATGTCCTCTTCCATGTCTTGGTAAAAAATAAGTAGTCTTATTAGACGTATTCAGCTCTAAAATTTTATCAGATGGTTTACCCCATGCAGTTTGCATATCTAGTTCTTTTGAGTCACCAAGTTTTTTTAGATCGTAGAGACCACTTCCACCAATTATAGCGAGTACAGACATAGGTACATTGTAATACAGTGAATCAATTAAGCGTACTAGATTCTTAAAGATCTTAATAATAATCAAAAGCATTTACAAATGATTATTGTTCAATAAATAGTTTAATATTTTTATTTTTTTAATTTGAATATTAATTTTTTAAGTATATACTTCGTCTAAATGTGAACGGAGAATAAAATGGAGAATCTCAATACAGAACAAGTTATAAAAGTACTAAACAAAATAATTCAATATGAATTATCCGGTGTTGTAAGATACACACACTACGCACTTATGGTTACAGGGAGAGATAGATTAAGTTTGACACAATTCTTCAAAGATCAAGCTTCTGAATCATTACTTCATGCTCAGCAAGCTGGTGAGTTAGTTACTGGTTTAGGAGGGCATCCAACGCTGGAAATATCATTTATTGAAGAATCTAACAAACATTCGTCGGTCGACTTACTTAATGAGAGTAGCGCTCACGAGAAATCAGCAATAGATCTATATAAAGAGTTATGCGAGGTCGTAGATGGTGAGAGCATTTACATCGAGGAATATGCTCGTGAGATGATCAAAGCTGAAGAAATGCATAGTATAGAAATACAAAAAATGCTGAAGGATTTTAGTCATTAAGTGATCAATCACTAAATCTTCTCTTTAAGAAAGATACTATGGCCTCTGCTGTTATAGCAGTTGCTTCACTGCTGTATTTCACTTTCACTCCGGGAGTAGAGCACGCTAAGAGAAGTTCTTCGGATTCAACGGGTCCTTCAATTATATCCCCAAGCAAATTAACAATCCTGCCTTCCTCTGAAATGGTGAGAGTACATTTGTCGTTAATAATATTTAGACTTGGCAGATTATCAAAAGTAATACCGAAAAAAAGAAACGGATTGTCAAATCCATGCCTCGCTTCAGGTATAGATATAAATTCGATTTTTTCTCCATCTCTTTTAAATTTCTCATAGATATTTTTGCATGACTGCTCTGGTGTCAAATCATCGCTTCCGCCAGTAATTATCAGAAGCGGTGTTGAAGTTACAGCTTTATTACCTAGCGTAAATCCACAGTAAGGATATATCGCAATCGACGCATCAAAGCTATTGTCAGTAAGTCTCAAGGCAATATCATCAAAATGAGTCAAGATAGGTCCAACGCCACCCTGTGACCATCCAATGTATGCAATCTTCTCTATAGATGGATGTGTCCTCAATAAATTAAGAGCATAATAAGCATCATTCATAAAAGTTATTCCTGATACTTTAGAGAATGTTTTGTCATATCTGATTCCTCTACCCATATAATGGTCTAATTGGAATACAACATACCCATTAGAAACTAAAAGGTCTACATATTTCCTGTGATATCTCCTAAGACCACCTGAACCATGAGAAAGGACAACCGCGTTATATTTCCTTGCTGTGTTTTTTGGGAAGAATAATTTTCCATAAATATTTATATTCCTTTTCCCAGAATAGTTTAAATCATAGCTGTCTATGGTTTCGAAACAAATAGCTTGATCATTGGTCGTTTTGAGTGATGACGATACTTCATATAATTCACAAGGGTCTGTTCTTAAAATAGCACACCCACTTAAAAGAAATATCAGTATTAAGTATCTCATTATATTTTATTAAATTGTTTTAATTGATCGCAGTAACTTTATTTTCAGATAGAATTTTTATTGCTTCAAATAGTTGTTTATCTTTGTCATATGGTTCAGGCAGACTAACCACATCGTCTTCTGATAGTTCGACAATAATATCTGGAACGATGCCATTCTCATGTATGTCTTTACCGAGTGGTGTATAATATTTTGCAGTAGTTAGTTTAAGTGCCGAACCATCAGAGAGTTCTTGTATTGTCTGAACGGATGCTTTCCCATATGACTTAGTACCAAGAATCGTTGCTCTTTTATTATCCTGCAATGCACCAGCAACAATTTCAGATGCAGAAGCTGAACCCTCGTTTATAAGTACAACTAGTGACATTCCATTTGATATATCTCTAGCTGTTGCCTCGTATTTTAATTCAGAGTTCGATGATCTTCCTTTAGTCTCCACAATTTTACCATTTTGTAAAAATAAATCGCTTATTCCAACTGCAGCACCTAGAACACCACCAGGATTATTTCTTAAATCAAATATCAGCCCTTGTAATTTATTATTCGATTCTTTGTTAAGTTTATAAAAGGCTGTTTGGAGATCACTTGTAGAATTTGACTGAAAATTAGATAGTCTGATATACCCAATATTATTTTTAAATAGTTTTGTTTTTATTCCTTTGCTTATAATAATTTCTCTCTGAATCATAAGTACAATTGGTTTATTTGCTTTCTTCCTTAGGATTGTTACTTCAACACTTGTTCCAGGCTCCCCCCTCATCAATTTCACCGCATCATTAATGGGCATATCTTTTAGGTCAGTTTCTCCAACCTTAATAATCATATCACCAGCAAGTATTCCAGCTCTCATAGCAGGGGTATCATCAATTGGGGATATAACTTTAATGTAACTATCCTCCTGTGTTATTTCTATACCAAGCCCTCCAAATCTTCCAGTAGTGCCAATTTTAAGTTCGTTGAAGTCATCCTTGCTTAAAAAATCTGAATGTGGATCTAGGCCATTAACCATTCCTTGAATCGCATTTTTAAAGAGTTCATCATCATCAACTTCGTCCACATATTGCTCTTTAATGCGTTTAAATATATCAACAAATTGTTCAATATCTTCAACAGGGACTTCATCTGAGGCATGCAGAGTAGTATTGTCATCAAAAAGATTATTGTTGCCTACCAAAAATAGTGCAATCAAGAGCAATGATATTCTGTAAAATTCTTTCATATTAAAAATATTGAAGTTTAGTGCTTTATTATCTTATTAGTTTTGTC
>CAJWIW010000061.1 GCA_913041865.1 uncultured Gammaproteobacteria bacterium | reverse complement strand
AAAGCTTACATCCAATACATCTCTCTTCTCCATTAGGATATTTACGCAATGCATGCAATCCTCTAAACCTAGCGGATTGTGGAGTTTTTTCCTCAGGATATTGAATAGTGATTGGTTTTTTAAATAATTTTTTCCCTGTTATTGATAAGCCTTTTACAATTTCAGTAAGAAATAAGCTTTTTATAATTTTTTTTGTTTTGTTAATCATTTTGTAAACCAAGGTTCAACACTGTAATATATCATAATACCCTCTAGAAATATCCAAATTAATGTAATGGGTAAAAAGATTTTCCACCCCAATCTCATTATCTGGTCATAACGATATCTTGGCAACGTTGCTCTTAACCACAAGAACAAAAATATAAACGCTAATGTCTTAATCGCTAACCAAACAAATCCTGGCACCCATGCAAAAAAACCTTCTAAAAACGATGACTCAAATGGTGATAACCATCCTCCAAAGAACATGATGCTTACTAAAATGCTTATTAGTATTAAATTCATATATTCTGCTAAGAAAAACATCGCAAATGCTATTCCTGAGTATTCAACATGAAAACCTGCCACAATCTCAGATTCGCCCTCCGATACATCAAAAGGGGCTCTGTTTGTTTCAGCTATTCCTGAAATAAGATAAATTATGAATAATGGGAATAATGGCAACCAAAACCAATTAAATATTCCACCTTTTTGAGAGAGAATTATTTCTTGTAGATTTAAACTTCCCGCAACCATTAAAACTCCTACAAGAGCAAATCCCATAGCAATTTCATATGCTATTATCTGCGCTGCAGAACGCATTGAACCAAGAAATGCATACTTAGAATTTGACGCCCAACCTGCTAATATTACCCCATAAACACTCAAAGATGTGAGCGCAAGTATAAATAATAAACCGGCATTAATATCTGCGATAACAAAATACTCTGAGAGGGGTATCACTGACCAAACTAATAATGATGGCACAAGCATTATGATTGGAGCTGTTAGAAATAAACCTCTATTAGCATTAGTTGGAATAATAATTTCTTTCGAAGCAAGTTTAATAACATCTGCTATTGGTTGCAAGAGGCCCGAGGGACCTACCCTTGTTGGGCCCATGCGTGACTGCATGTAACCGATTATTTTACGTTCAGAATACGTAGTGTAAGCAACGATAAGGAATAAAGGCACAACAACAATAAGTATTTCAAATAAAGTGTTTAAAATTATGTATATATAATTCATTTTTTTAGAGATACAAAGGTAGATTTAGATTCAGTAAATTTATTATCAAAAGATGAACTATAAACGATAGTCTTTCGTGGCAAATCATCTTTGACATGAAAATCACTTATTTTGAAAACTTTTTCATTCTCTTTAATACTTAAGGTTTTTTGGTTCGGATTATCTTCAACTAAATCTTTTGAGATATAAATTTGCCTATTCATTGCTTGATTGGTCTGATTAAGTGATTTCGCCCGACGTACAATTTGGTCGGTAGAATAAATATGTCTTAGTGTATTCTTATGAATCATAGACTTATCATTTTTAGGATATGTTTTGTAATCAATTTTTTTATTTTTAGAAAAATCGACGTTTGTGAGTAACGATACAAGATCTTTTCTAACTGATGCTATTGAATGATTATCGAATCCATTCAATTTACATAATTCATTCAAAGCTTGCCATCCCTCAAAAGTAAACTTATCAGCCTGAATGACTTTATTAAACGTTTGAAATTTTCCTTCTATATTTATGTAACTCCCATCTGTCTCAGCATATGTGGTAATAGGAATAATAAAATCTGCATATTTCTCTATAATTGGTGTAGTGAAAGACGTGAAGAAGATATTGCAACTTGATTTTTGTAACGCATTTATAAGAGCTGAACTGTTATAAAAGTCGTTATCGGGGTCAAGATTAAAAAACACCATAGTAGACAGATTACCCTCCAACATTTGAGATGTATTATACCCTGAAGTTTTGATTTTCTCTCCACCAGGTAATCTGTGTGGCACATTACCTAAAACCCATCCTGATGTAGAATTACAGAAATCCGTTAAATAACCGACTGTTGCATTTATGTTGGATGCAAAGGCCTCTATTGCTTGTAAAAATAGAGATTGGTTGTAAAAATATGTAATATTAGGTCCTATAATCAACAGGTTTTTCTTACCTCTGCAACTCTCAAGTGAATGGTCTTGGAAAACACTCAATAAGTCAGTGTTGTTCATAACGAAGTTTTTCTTTACATCGAAATCCTCTTGCATATTTATGAAATGATATGAATAAATATTGGTATTCTTTTTAACAGCATCATTAAATCTGACTGTTAAAATTGGAAATTCAGTTTTTATATTGGCACCTATCAGTATAATGTTATCAAATTCGTGAAGGTTGTTTAAATTCGTACCAAGAGAGGGCATAGCAGGGTAGCTGTCTTGATATGCAAAATCTTGCTCATTTGTTCGATGATCAATATTATTTATTCCCAATTTTCTTACTAATCCCTGGAATAAATACATCTCCTCAGAAGTTGACTGAGGTGAAATAAAGCATCCAAAACTCTCTGGCGAATATTTTTTTACGTTTTCGTTAATTTGCTTATTTAAAGATTTGAGAATACTTTGTTTCTCTACTTCTTTAAGTTGACCATCTATTTTCTGTTGCGGAATTCGACATCTATCTTCCGAGTAGATTCCTTGATAGCCAAACCTATCTCTATCTGATATCCATGTTTGATTGATTTCGTTATTCTCTTTCGGTACAGCCCTAACAATTTCATTACTATAAACATGATAGTAAATATTCGAACCAATGCAATCATGAGGTGAAATAACTGAATGTTGTTTTAAATCCCATGTCCTTGCTCTATAACTATATAACTTATTGTTTAAAGCTCCAACGGGACACAAGTCAATCATATTACCCGACAATTCCGAAGAAACTCCATCCTCTATAAATGCTCTTATCTCTGTAAACTCGCCTCTATTAATTAAACCAAGCTCTTTATTTCCCGCAACCTCTTCACCGAATCTAACACAACGCGAGCAATGAATGCATCTTGTCATCTCAGTTGATATTAGAGGGCTTATATCTTTGTCAACAACTACCCTTTTAAATTCTAGGTACTTAGAATGATCGTCTCCGTGCTTTAATGAAACGTCTTGGAGTTCACACTCACCTGCTTGATCACAAATCGGACAATCAAGTGGATGATTAATCAAAAGGAATTCCATCGTACTTTTTTGAGCATCATAAGTTTTTTCAGATTTTGTATTTATACGCATATCTTCACGAACAGGCGTAGAGCATGCAGGTTGCGCAAATCTAACACCCTCCACTTCGACAAGACACATACGGCAACTAGCAACAACCGAAAGATGTTTATGATAACAAAATCTTGGAATCTTAATCCCGTTTCTATCCGCTACTTGAATGATTGTTTCATTTGAATCAGCTTCGTATTCGATATTATTTATAAATACTTTCATTTTATGAGACCATTGATTGTTTTTTATCAACAAAATATTCAAATTCGTGCCAGAAATTTTTAAGGAAACTCCTAACTGGCATTGCTGCAGCATCACCTAAAGCACAAATGCAATGACCCTCAATTTGAAATGCTATGCGATTTAGCTGGTCTAGGTCATCAATAGTTCCTTCCCCTTTGAGAATATTAGTCAACATTTTGTATAACCAACCTGTTCCCTCTCTACAAGGTGTGCATTGACCACAAGATTCAGCATAATAAAATCGGGATATTCTCTGTAACACACTTACCATACAAGTGGTCTCGTCCATTACGATAACACCTCCAGATCCTAACATTGAGCCAACATTTGTAATCGATTCATAATCCATATTGGTTTGAAGCATGTCTTCTCCTTTAACAACAGGGACAGATGATCCTCCTGGTATTACAGCTTTGAGCTTATGATCGTCTAGCACTCCTCCTGACATATTAAGTAAGTCTCTAAATGGAGTACCTAAGGGAATTTCAAAATTTCCTGGCTTGTTAATATGTCCGCTCATGCAAAACATTTTTATTCCTTCTGATTTCTCTATGCCAATATCTTTATACCAATCACTCTCACTTCTCATGATTTTTGGAACACTAGCTAATGTTTCAGTATTATTTATAATTGTTGGCTTTCCAAATAAACCTTTAATAGCCGGGAAAGGAGGTTTTATCCTTGGCATTCCTCTCTTGCCTTCAATCGACTCAAGCATTGCAGTCTCCTCACCAACAATATATGCACCAGCACCAATTAACGAGAAAATATCGATGCTAATAGAGGAGGAAAGGATGTTAGCTCCAACTAAATTTTCTTTATACGCCCTTTTAAGAGCTTCATCAAAAACTCTTTTCTGTTCATCAATAAATTCTCCTCTAAGATAATTATATGCAACATTTGCGCCAATGGCGTATGAAGCAATTAACATACCTTCAATGATTGCATGAGGATTATAACGCAAGATATCTCTATCTTTACATGTCCCAGGTTCACTCTCATCAGAATTGCAAACTAGATATTTCTGTCCACTAGCAAGTGGTATAAATGACCATTTGAGTCCTGTTAAAAATCCTGCCCCACCTTTCCCTCTTAGACCTGAATTTTTAATTTTTTCAATAATAGAAGATTTTGAAGCTTTTGAATTAACTATATCCTTCCAAGCAGAATAACCACCGTGCTTGATATAGGTTTCTATAGAGGCCGGATTTTTGTCATTGAACGTTTCAGTACATAATTTTATGTTCATTTTATTTTATCCAAAATTTCATCAACTCTCTTTATAGTAAGATTCTCATAATTTCTATGATTTACTTGCATCATCGGCGCACCATTACATGCTGCGAGACATTCAATTTCATCTTTGAGGAAAAACTTATTGTCAGGTGTTGACTCTCCAACTTTAACACATAATTTTTTTTCAACATGCTTTAAAATATCATCCGCACCACGCAACATACAAGAGACATTATTGCAAACAGAAATAACATTCCTTCCTACTGGCTCGGTATTTATCATGGTATAAAATGTAGCTACTTCTAAAACATCTATTTCAGATACTGACAAGTAGTTTGCTAAAGCTCTCATTATGTCTTGTGTAACATACCCATCATTATAATGTTGCAGGATTAATAGGCTTTCAATAATTGCTGGTTTAGATTCATGAGATGGGAATTTTGATCTAACAGAGTCAATTTGATTTTGGATTTCATCAGATATTACAAATTGAGTATTCATCGGTCAATTTCTCCAAATACAATATCTTGTGTTCCGATAATAGTTACCACGTCAGATAGCATATGATTTTTTGCCATCTCGTTTAGGGAGGCTAAATGAGGAAATCCTGGAGCCCTAATTTTTAGACGATATGGTTTATTTGCTCCATCGGAGACAATATATATTCCAAACTCTCCTTTTGGTGCCTCAACCGCGGAATAAACTTCTCCAACTGGAGTGCAATAACCCTCAGTAAATAGCTTAAAATGATGGATAAGGGCCTCCATTTCGTCTTTCATGTCATCTTTACTAGGCGGAGCTATTTTCCCATCATCAATCATGATGGGGCCATTATTTTCTCTTAACCATTTAATGCATTGTTTAATTATACGATTAGATTGTTTCAACTCCTCAATTCTTACAAGATACCTATCATAGGAGTCGCCTGTTTTACCTATAGGAATGTCAAAGTCTAATTTATCATAGACTTCATAGGGTTGTTTTTTCCTAAGATCCCATCCTACACCAGATCCTCTCAACATTGGGCCGGTAAAACCCAGTTCTAGCGCCCTATCTGCATCTACTATCCCAATACCCACAGTTCTTTGTTTCCAAATCCTATTATCGGTGAGTAAATTTTCATATTCATCTATACATTCAGGGAAACGCTGAACAAAATCATCTAAGA
>CAJWIW010000060.1 GCA_913041865.1 uncultured Gammaproteobacteria bacterium | reverse complement strand
TTGGTTACTTTACTTACAAATGGAATAGTTCTACTTGCTCTTGGATTAACTTCTAATACTGAAACAATATTATCCTTAAGTGCAAACTGAATGTTAATTAAGCCTTTAGTATTAAGTGCTAAGGCTAAATCTTTAGTTTGAGATTCGATAATATTTTTATCTGCAATCGATAATGCATATGCTGGTAATACACATGACGAATCACCGGAATGTATACCTGCCTCTTCTATATGCTGCATTATTCCTGCTATATATACATCAGCCCCATCACACAAGGCATCTACGTCAAATTCAAATGCGTCTTCAAGAAAATCATCGATCAAGATGGGGTGTTCACCAGATACCAAAGCAGCTTTTGCTACGTATCTTTTAAGATCGTTATTATCATATACAATCTCCATACCTCTTCCACCTAATACATAAGATGGTCTAACTAAAACAGGATAATTTATGTTTTCCGCAATAGATAATGCTTCATCAATAGAAAAGGCAGTGCCCCATTTAGGCGCATGTATTTGTAACTTATCTAAAATCTGACCAAATTTTTTTCTATCTTCCGCTAAATCTATTGAACTTGAATCAGTCCCAATTATATTAACATTTAAGGATTTTAATTTATTAGCGATATTAAGTGGAGTTTGTCCACCAAATTGAATTAAAACGCCATCTGGTTTTTCAAAATTAATAACATTCATTACATGTTCAAAAGTTAGAGGCTCAAAATATAATCTATCTGATATATCAAAATCAGTAGAAACAGTCTCGGGGTTACAGTTGACCATTATCGTTTCAAAACCATGATCTCTCAATGCGAGAGATGCATGTACACAACAGTAATCAAATTCAATGCCTTGACCTATTCTATTTGGACCCCCACCTAGTATTATAATTTTCTTTTTTGATGACGGAGAAGATTCACACTCTGAATCATATGTTGAATACATATAAGCTGTCGTGGCTTCAAATTCAGCTGCACATGCATCCACTCGCTTGAAAACTGGTTTAATCTTGAACCTTTCTCTTGTCTTTCTTACCTCTGTTTCCGAAGAGTCAGTCATTTTTGCAATACTAACGTCAGAAAACCCTTTGCATTTTAATAATTTTAAATCCTCAGCGGTCATAGTACTCAAGTTTTTTCCACTAAAACTCGTTTCTAATTCAATAACATTTTTTATTTGAGATAGAAACCAATTATCAATACCTGTCAATTCATTAACTTCTTGACTAGATAGCCCCACACGGAAAGCTTCTGCAATGAAGAAAATTCTATATGCATTTGGAGTCCTCAAATTATTTTTGATAATATCAGTCCTTTCTTTATCACTTCTATGTTTAATCTCTGGTTTATCTAACCCATCAGCACCAATCTCTAGCCCACGTATTGCTTTTTGAAGAGATTCTTGGAAATTTCTTCCTATAGACATAACTTCTCCAACTGATTTCATTTGTGTTGTTAGCCTACTATCTGCTTCTTTAAATTTCTCAAAGGCAAATCTTGGTATTTTTGTTACAACATAATCTATTGTTGGCTCAAATGATGCAGGAATTACATCTCCAGTTATTTCGTTGCTTAACTCATCGAGAGAATAACCTATTGCTAATTTTGCTGCTATTTTCGCAATCGGAAAACCTGTTGCTTTTGATGCTAGCGCAGACGATCTTGAGACTCTCGGGTTCATCTCTATAACTAATATCCTCCCATCATGAGGAGAAACGCTAAACTGAACGTTTGAACCGCCTGTATCAACACCAATTTTTCTGAGTACTTTGATTGATGCGTCTCTCATAGCTTGGTATTCTTTGTCAGTAAGGGTTTGTGCTGGAGCAACAGTAATTGAGTCACCTGTATGCACGCCCATCGGATCAATATTTTCAATCGAGCATATTATTATACAATTATCGTTCTTATCTCTTACTACTTCCATCTCGTATTCTTTCCATCCAATTACGGACTCTTCAATTAGAACTTCAGTTGTTGGTGACAAATCAAGACCACGTTTAACAATCTCCTCAAAATCCTGAATATTATATGCAATGCCTCCACCAGTGCCGCCTAGTGTAAAAGACGGCCTAACGAGGATAGGGAATCCAATTTCCTGCTGGTGGATTTTTGCCTCATTGTAGCTATGAGCTATATACGCATGAGGTGTCTCGAGACCTATTTCAGCCATAGCATTTTTGAATAGCTCCCTATCCTCTGCCATATCTATAGAAGCTATGCTCGCACCAATTATTTTTACATTGTGTTTCTGTAGTATTTTATGTCTATTCAAATCAAGAGTAGTATTCAATGCAGTTTGACCTCCCATAGTAGGTAAGATAGCATCAGGTTTTTCCTTGATAATTATTTTTTCGATATTCCTCCAATGAATCGGTTCAATATAAACTTTATCGGCCATTTCTGGATCAGTCATTATCGTTGCTGGATTAGAATTTACGAGTATAACTCTTAATCCCTCCTCTTTAAGTGCTTTACATGCTTGCACTCCGGAATAGTCAAATTCACATGCCTGCCCTATTATGATAGGGCCTGCACCTATTATTAGAACACTTTTCAATTTTTTATTAGCTGGCATACCTATCGTCCATTAACTCAAAAAATTTATCAAATACGTTTTTTATATCATGTGGGCCTGGACTAGCTTCTGGATGTCCTTGAAAGCCATATGCATGGTTTGAAACACTTTCAAAACCTTGTAATGACTGATCGAATAAAGACTTGTGTGTTATTTTTATATCTTTTGGCAGTGTTTCAGTATCTACTTCAAAACCATGATTTTGACTAGTTATGAGAACCTTTTTAGAGCTCAGATCCAGAACTGGATGATTCGCACCATGGTGGCCAAACTTCATTTTCTTTGTCTTTGCTCCGAGTGATAGAGCAAGTAATTGGAATCCTAAACAAATACCAAAAGTGGGAATTTTGTTAGCTAATAGAGTTTTAATATTATCTATAGCATACCCGCATGCTTGTGGATCACCGGGTCCATTAGATAGGAATACCCCATCAGGCTTTAAGTCTAATACTTTTTTAATTGGATGATCAGCAGGAACCACTGTGAGTTTACAACCTTTATTTTTGAGTATGCGCAAAATGTTATGTTTAACACCAAAATCATATACAACTACATTATAATTTTGATCTACATTTTTTACATTTCTATTATAAATATTTTGCAAGGAATTTTTCCATTCATATACTTTTTTTGTAGTAACTTTTATCGCCAGATCCTGATTAACGAGACCATCAAAATTAAGCAACTGACTTTTTGCCTCTTCTATTTCAATTTGGCCAGCTAAGATGCATCCATTCATGGCTCCATTTTGTCTAATTTTTTTCGTTAACATGCGAGTGTCAATATTAGATATAGCAACTACTCCATATTTAAGAAGAAAATCTCTGACATTTGACTGGCTTCTCCAACTGCTGACTTGATATTCTCTATCTCTAAATATCAAACCTGATGCATGGATAGATTGCGATTCGAAATCCTCGTCATTGATACCAGTATTACCGATATGAGGGTTAGTGAAAGTTATGATTTGACTATGATAAGATGGATCTGTGGATATTTCCTGGTAGCCTGTCATTGATGTATTGAAGACCACCTCTCCAACTGCTACTCCATTACTACCAGCTGAGCTCCCATAAAGACAGGTGCCGTCTTCGAGAAGTAATAACGCGTCATGTTTTTCCAAGATTTTTTATCACGTATAAAAAAAAAGATGGCTCGAAATGAGTCATCTTATATTGTATATTTTTAGGTTCCATCTAAAACTATATATTACGTCTTTCTAATCCTTCTGTCTAACACTTAATACAAAATTGTATAATTCTTTTTTTGGATGGTCAAAAAATAAGTGTAATATGTCAACAATCTCTTTTGTTGTGTATGATTTTCTGAGTTTTAAAACCTTAGAGGTGAGTTTGTGTAATTTAGTTGATTGCTTGTCAGCAGCACTGATAATAAGTGTAAACTCACCAGAATATTTAATATTCTCAGAGCTTTCTATAAGTTGACCAACAGGCTTAGAAATAATCTCTTCGTGTAACTTAGTGAGTTCCCGGAAAATACAAACAAGTGTGTCCTCACCACAAATTTCATTAATTTTATGAAGCAAACTACTAAGTCTATTCTTATTTTCAAAAATTATTACTGGCATACCTAGGCCCTTAATATAGTTCAACTTTTTCTCAAGTTCATTTGCTTTTTTAGGGAGAAAGCCTAAAAAAGAGAACGAATTTACGGGTATAGGTGAGACTGACAGTGCTGATGTCAGAGAACTAGGTCCTGGAATTGGCGAAACTGTGAAATTTTTGTCTTGGTGTCTCAGTAGTGTGAAACCTGGATCAGATATTGAGGGTGTACCAGCATCAGAGACAAGAGCAATCTGCTTACCGTTTTTTAAGTCAGCAAGAATAGTTTCGATTTTTGTATCTTCATTATCTTTATTAAAAGTAACAATTTTTTTCTTTAAGTTATATTGAGTTAGAAGTTTACTTGTGCGTTCAGAACTTTCGGCAAGAATGTAATCACAAATTCTAATTGTCTCAATCGCACGATGAGTAAAATCGCCTAAGTTTCCTATTGGAGTTGCAACAATAAATAATTTTCCTGACATAAGACTGAGGTATAATGTTTGTGCGTTGTAGGCTATAATGTAACACAATAAGCAATTGATAAATAGATGATGGATAAATTTAGTATAATTAACTCAAACTTTGCTCAGAATAAAGAAATAATCGAAAAAACTATCCAAGCAAATTTACATGATATTGAAAAAGCTACAGAAATGTTAATTGACATGCTAGAGAATGATGGGAAACTTCTGTCATGTGGAAATGGAGGTTCATCTGGAGATGCGCAACATATTTCATCTGAATTCATAAATAGATTTGAAATCGAAAGACAAGAAATGCCAGCCATTTCACTAAATTCTGATACTGCTACGCTGACCTCTATTGCAAATGACTACGACTATAAATACATTTTTGCAAAACAGATAAATGCTCTTGGGAAAAAAGAGGACGTGCTAATGGCATTTACCACAAGTGGAAACTCTAATAATATTATAGAAGCTATTAATTCTGCAAAGTTAAAAAAAATGAAGATCATTCTGATTGCTGGCAAGGATGGTGGAAAAGCATTACCTTTGTTGGACGATAATGATTGTAGTATTATTATACCATGTGATAGGACAAGTCGGATTCAAGAAATGCACTTGATAATCATACATGCAATGTGTGAATGTCTGGATGTGTATATAAAGGAAAAGATTTAAATATCTTGCTCTGTCTCGCTTAAACTAGCTTGAAATGACTCTCTATTAAAAATCCTATCAGAATATTTTTCAATTATACTCTTATTCTTATCTAGCTCTATACCTAAACATTTTACCCGCCACAAAAGTGGAGCTAAACTACAATCTACTAAACCAAAATCTTCGCTCATGAAAAAATTATCAGATATAAGTGGGACTATCTCTAAAAAATATGATTTAATTTTTTCAACAAAAGAGTCTTCGATTACCCCATTATTATAGGAATTATTGAATTCTGGATACCATTGATGTTCAATTCTATCAAGTGCGAGGCGAAACTTAGCTCTTGCTACTGGATCTACGGGTAAAAGTGGAGGATGAGGAAATCGCTCATCAAGGTATTCAATAATTACTCTAGAATTCTGTAAAACAAGCTCTCTATCTACCAAAGTAGGAAAATCATCATAAGGGCTTATTGATTTAATCTCTTCAGAAATATTACTAATATCAATCTCATGTAGCTCAGCAGAAATCTCTTTTTCTTTAATAACCAACCTTGTCCTATGACTATGTAGACAATCTGGTAACGAAAATAATAAAATTGCAGATCTTCGATTAGCGAGTGATGTCATGTATTACTTTACGTCCTTCCAAT
>CAJWIW010000059.1 GCA_913041865.1 uncultured Gammaproteobacteria bacterium | reverse complement strand
CCAGATCAGCAACACAATCAATGATTCCTACAAAAACTGGAGCAGCATCTGCAGTAGGCCTGGTCTTACCGGATTTAAATGGTAAGCTTGACGGTTTTGCAATCAGGGTCCCCACCATAAATGTTTCAATTGTAGATTTATGTTTTAACACAGAAAAGAAATCGTCTATTGACGAGATAAATCGTATTATTAAACAAGCATCAGATTCTAATTTAAAAAATATTCTTGGTTATAACTCTAAACCATTAGTATCGATTGACTTTAATCACTCGTCTTTCTCTTCAGTCTATGATGAGAGCTTAACAAGGATGATGGATGACAAATTTTTCAAGATCTGTTCTTGGTATGATAACGAATGGGGATTCTCAAACAGGATGCTTGACGTTACAAATACTTTATTAAGATAATGACAAAACTCATTCAATGGCAACAAATAGAGGATTCTAGAGTAATCCTGCGTTTGGACTTGAATGTGCCACATAAAAATAACACCATTGAAAGCGATTTTAGGATTTCTAAATCGTTACCTGTGATAAATGAGCTCCTGAAGAGAAATAATAAAATAATAATCCTATCACATCTTGGGAGACCGTCTGTCGAGAAGAAAGAGCCATCATTGAGTTTACATGTAGTCTGCGATCATTTATCAGCTATGCTTGGTGAGCCCATCAAGTTTATAAATCAGATAACAGATAAAATAACATTTGGTGAGCATAGAATCGTTATGTTTGAAAATACACGTTTTTATAAAGGTGAGGTTGATAACGATCCAGAGCTAGCAAAAACAATATCTTCTCATGGCGACGTTTTTGTCTTTGATGCATTTGGTGTATCGCACAGACAAGAATCTAGCACTACTGGTTTAATGAATTTTTTGGACTATGCACCCGGCCCCCTCATTCAATCGGAAGTCAACACTGCTAAAAGTATTCTTGAGGATCCCAAGAAACCCCTGTGCACAATAATATCAGGGGCTAAAATTTCCACGAAAATTACATTGATAGAAACTTTTTCTGATAAAGCAGATCATTTAATATTAGGAGGTGGATTGTTAAATACATATCTACAGTGCAAAGGATTTGAAGTTGGAGATTCCTTGGTAGAGAGAGATTTACCGCAAGAAGTTTTGAGTTTTTTCGAAAGCGAAAGCGCAAAGAAAATAATTATGCCTACGGATTTAGTGTGTTCTGCAGATGCCTCTCTAGATTACCCTCAAATAAAAAGTATTTCTATGGTACAATCTAACGATAAAGTTCTTGATATAGGTACTAAATCTATTCAAAGATACGCAGAAATTATTAAAAAAAGTTCTACAGTTTTCTGGAACGGGCCTTTAGGTTATGTTGAGAAAAAACCTTATGATAATGGAACAGAGTCAATAATAAACGTCCTTGCAGATTCAAATTGTTTTTCTGTTATAGGTGGTGGTGATACAGTTTCTGTCATTGAAAATATGGGAGTTCAGGATCAGATATCGTATATTTCCACCGGTGGCGGGGCGTTGTTGAAGTATATTGAGGGTAAAGATATGTACGTTATTGAGAAATTAGGATTATAAATGAGGAAAAGAACGAAAATTATTGCAACTATTGGACCTTCATCTTCTAGTCCTTCAAAGTTAAATAAGATGATTTTAGAAGGCGTGGATGTGTTCAGAATTAACATGTCGCATTCTTCAATAGAGCAAACAAAGGATATTGTTGAGCAACTAAAAATTGAATCTATCAAGCTAAAAAGGCCCGTCGCTACAATGATTGATTTACAAGGACAGAAAATTAGAATTAAGGATTTTGGAAAGAACAAACATATTATCCTTAGGGCTAGTGATGAGTTTATCTTAGATTGCTCATTAGCAGAAAATAGGGGGACGAATAAATGTGTTGGGGTAACATACAAAGATCTTTATAAGCATGTAGATGTAGGTGATGAAATACTTTTAAGTGATGCAATAATTAAGTTAGAAGTAACAAAGATAAATAACACCAAGATTTACACTAATGTCTTGCGCGGCGGGAAATTAAAACCGCATCAAGGCCTTAATAAAAAAGGTGGCGGACTTACTCTAAGAGGTATAACTCAAAAGGATAAAAATGACTTAAAGCAACTTCTCAACTTTGATATTGATTATGTTGCAGTCTCTTTCGTAAGAGATGAAAAAGATATTAGAGAGGTTAGAGGTATAATTGGTAAAAAAGCTGTTGGTATCATAGCCAAAATTGAGAGAGCAGAGGCTATTTCGAAAATTGATGAGATTGCGGAGGCTAGTGATGGAATACTCGTAGCCAGAGGGGATCTTGGTGTAGAAATTGGTGTAGAGCAATTGCCTGCAGTTCAGGATAAGTTGATTCGAAAAAGTATTTCATTCGAGAAAATTGCTATTGTGGCGACACAAATGATGGAATCCATGATCACAAATAGAGTGCCGACACGAGCGGAAGTATTTGATGTAGCAAACGCGGTTACGTCGGGTGTAGATGCAATAATGTTGTCTGCAGAAACTGCTATAGGTCGTTATCCTGTAGATGTTGTCCAAGAAGCATGTAGAATTTGTGAAATTGCTGAAAAAACAAATAGAAAAATCCTAAAAGTAGATAGAAAAGAGAATAAATTTGTCAGCGTAGACCAGGTAATAGCATTGTCAGCTGTGTATGCCGCTGACAATAGTTGTATTAAAGCCATCGCTTGTCTTACCGAAACAGGTTCGACTCCAAAGTGGATGTCAAGAGTACAATCGAATATTCCAATATACGCAATGACGAAAAGTGACGCCGCTAGCAGAAAAATTTGTCTTTTTAAGGGAGTTTACTCCATAAAAATTGATGAGGTAGAATATGATCATGCTGAAGCAAATAAACAAGTCATTAACCTGATGTTAGAAAAGGGGGCTGTTAAAAAAGGTGATTTTGTAATAATAACTAAAGGCGATCTTATGGGTACAAGTGGCAGCACAAACGCTCTCAAAATTGTAGAGGTCGGAAACTTAGTTGAGGTATAATTAAATAGGAGGTTTTATGAATACTAAAATTTTAGAGAAAACAGTAAATAAGATGATGGTTGAGCCAAAAGGATTGCTTGCTATGGATGAGAGTTCACCAACATGTGCTAAGAGGTTTGCGTCTGTAGATGTAGAGGATAGTGAAAACAATAGACGGAGATACCGAGAGCTATTGGTAACTACACCAGAATTAAATAGATACATAAGTGGTGCAATTTTATTCGATGAGACTTTCAATCAAAAAATGAGTAATGGAGAATACTTTAGAGATTATTTAACTGCCATAGATATTTTACCTGGAATTAAAGTAGATACTGGAGCTAAAGACTTTTCTAACCATAAAGACGAAAAAATCACTGAAGGACTGGATGGATTGAGAGATAGATTAGTTGATTACGCCTCAAAAGGAGCTAAATTTTGTAAGTGGAGAGCAGTTATAACAATAGGAAGTAGTATTCCCTCGACAGCTTGTATTGTGTCGAATTCTAACGCACTTGCTCGATATGCTTCGTTATGTCAAGAGAGCGATCTTGTTCCTATTGTAGAACCTGAAGTGCTGATAAACGGAGATCATGATATTAATAAATGTAATGATGTAACAAAGATAACTTTAGACACACTTTTTGAACAACTTGATATCCACAATGTATTTTTAGGTGGCACAGTTCTAAAGCCTAGTATGGTTATCTCTGGAGATAAAAATAGTAATCGTGCTGATGCTCCAACAGTCGCAGAAATGACGATAAAAAGATTACTAGATTCATGCCCAACTAACTTAGGAGGTATTGCTTTCTTATCTGGTGGACAATCCGATGATGAGGCGACATCTCATTTAAATATAATGAATACCTCAAACAAGAATCTTCCATGGAGAGTAACTTTTTCTTATGCACGTGCTATACAACAATCTGCTCTAAATTATTGGCGAGGCAAAGATGCGAACATGTCTGGTGCACAAGAGATTCTCGCATCGAGAGCGAAGGCTTGTTCAGACGCTTCTGTGGGATCGTTATCTTAGTAGAGTTAAATTAAGTAGTTTTTTTACAGCTCTTTCAGTTGGTCTCCCCTTAATAATTTGTATAATTGGTATATTTGTGAGACTTCTTAACTCTTTAACATTATCCATACCGCGTGGTTGCTTTGTATTAATTCTATTCAGCACAATTGCTTTTAAATTTAGCTTATATTTTATAAAAGTATTTATGCTGAGAATAACGTTATTAATCACACCGATTTCATCTCTTGCTACAAGAATAGAATCCATTTTAACTTTTTTAGCGAAATCAATGTTTAAACCGTCACATGATAGTGGTGAGCAAACGCCACCTGCACCCTCGATCAATATATAATCATGTGTGTATAATAAACTTAATTTATCGCAATAGTCATTTAGTGTAATATTTTTCTTTGCGAGTCGGATTGCTCTATTTGGAGAAATAGGTGGTATGAATCTATAAGGATTAATCAAATCAAGAGACAATGTTTTACCAAGTACTTTAAAAAAACGCTTTGAGTCGTTTGGTTGAAGTATCTTATTATTTTTATTACATCCAGTCTCGACAGGTTTGAAGGCTGCAGTAGATTTTTTGTATTTAACTAAATGCTTCAACATTTCACAGGTTACAAATGTCTTTCCTACTTCAGTGTTTGTGCCTGTTATGAATAGTTTTCTACTACCCATGGTTTTTTGTTATTAAGTCATATGCAACCTGATATTTGTTCATCAAGTTCATTTTAATATCAGACGGTATCTTAATTTGGTTTTTATTCCAATTGTTAGCTAAAAGATAGTTTCTAAAGTACTGTTTATCAAATGCATCTAAATCATAACTCCCATCCGCATCCAACTTTAGAAATCTCGAACAGTCAGGTGTGAAAATTTCATCTATCAATATCAAGTCCTCGTTATCATTTAGGCCGAATTCAAATTTAGTATCTGCAATGATTATGCCTCTATTTTTGCTATATTCATAAGCAAAATTATAGAGATCAAAACTAGCTTTAATTATTTTTTTGGAAACTTCCTCCCCTATCATATCCTTCATCTGAGATATGCTTATGTTTTCATCTTTATTGCTTTTTGTGGAAGGAGTGAATATTGGTTCCGATAATCTATCATATTCACACAGCCCAGAGATCATTTTTATACCATTTATAGAGCCATTCTCTTGATAGCTTTTCCAAGCTGATCCAGCAATATGACCCCTAACAATAGCTTCCACTGGTAATACTTTAGTTTTTTTAACTAACATCGATCTGGATATTAAATTAGAATCTATTTTAGGTATTTTATCTATGTAATGATTTTTAATTATTCCATTTGTTAGTTTAAACCAGAAAATTGACATTTTGTTAAGAAGAGATCCTTTCCCAAAGATCTCTTCCTCAAATACGAAGTCGAATGCTGAGATTCGGTCAGTAGTTACAATTAATAGATGTTCTTGATCGTATTCATAGACATCCCTTATTTTTCCGCTATATAACTTTTTATAACTGTCTACGTTAAGATCATTCACTATGTTATTTAACTTGAGATAAGTAGTCTGTCAATCTCGTTTTATTCATCGCGAATTTAGATTCAGCATTTTTTGCCGCAGCTTTAACATCTGATAAATTGCCACTAGGGTCTCCAACTATAATGAACCCAGCCATACCCAGAATGTAGTGAGGGGTACATTTATATCCATAGACACCCTCTTTATCAAATTTAACAACTATCTCTTCGTTAATACTTCCATTCCATGAATTTGCTCCAGCCGGTAGCATCTCATCAATAGATGCAGCATTATGCCCAGGGTTTGTGGCAAGCCATTTTACAGTGTCACCAGGGTTAATTTTTAGAACAGGTGGCTCGAAGACCATAGACTGCCCTTTTAAATTACTGAGCATTTTCACTTGATGTTCAGCTGAAAAAACATTATTTGACAATAAAATGCATATGCTCAGAGCAAGAAATTTAATTTTTTTCATATTATACTCCATTAATAATACATATATAGTATCATGAAACTTTGAAGAAA
>CAJWIW010000058.1 GCA_913041865.1 uncultured Gammaproteobacteria bacterium | reverse complement strand
TCTTACAATCAACTGCCCATGCATTCATAACAAACGCATCATTAACAGACACAACATAGATTTCATCTATACCTTGTTCTTTAAAAACTTCAAATTTTTCATCGAAACCAGGTAATTGATACGTTGAACACGTTGGTGTAAAAGCACCTGGTAGTGAAAATATGATTACTCTTTTACCTGTAAACAGCTCATGACTGGAGCGTGTTATAAATTCGCCTCCAACAGGGCAAGTACCTTTTTCAGGTCTTGTATCACCCTCTCTGAATTGGAAATTAATATTCGGTATTTCATCACCTACTTGTATCGTCATTTTCATCCTCCTTCCTTAGACTAATATTAATTTAGAATCATTCTAAGTCAGAGTGTATATAAAATCAACACTACTTGTAATATTTTCTGCGTGTAGAAAAGTCTTTAACTCTTTGACGCCATATCTTATATGAGCGCGGAGAGATATTATCTTTCATTATTCTTTTTATTTGATCAGCATTAATCCCATATTCTGTCTCAATGGTCTTAAATGGTACGTCATCAGACAACGCCATTTCTATAATTTCACTTAATTGGGATTCCGATAGGTCTTTCATAACAATATCACTGAATGGGTGTCTTGCACTCTATGGAGTCATTTCTGGGGGAATTCACATAGGTGGACACCTTGTGAATACGTATTTCACTAGAACATCTGTCTTTGATAAATTGATCTCCTGACAGCCAATCAGAGATCTGGTTCTCTAAAAGTAGATAGGGCTGACGTGGATGGATGTTTTTAAGTTCTTTAACAGCAGCTTTGGTGACAATGGCACATCCAGTATCATTATAAACACCTGCCATGAAAAATAACTCTCCATCAAGATGATGATAATAGGGCTGATTTTTGTTTTCACGTCGTTTCCAATCAAAAAACCTCTTCCATTCATACCATCCATCTACTATAAAAACGCAACGGGATGTATCTCTAAAGGATGGTTTTTCATGTAATGTTTCATATCTAGCGTTAATTAAGTTCATAGGTTTTTTAGCCCATGGGGGTGATAAGTTCCATGGCAAAACTAAAGGGCCGGATGCAAGAATATTTACGTCTGTCCCGGGTGATATATTAAATCTAGCCTCCACATCAACGTCAAACTTTGATTTGACACTTTCAGTATTACTTAATGAAAATCGACCACACATAAAAACTTTATATTAAATATAATTTAATACACTTATTGTACTACAAACCTCTAGCTAAATTGCGCACTCTTAGCATGTGATTATTAAACTCTTCTTTGCTCATGTTTGGCAAAACAGAGTAAAAACGTAGATATTTTGTTCTTAGGCCACCTAGTTTAAAAACCGATTTTTTTATTCTCCTATAAGGTATGTTGTCAAATATTGAGAAATTGAAATATGAGAACATGGGCCCACCATATGTGATAGATACAATACCAAGCTTGCCTTTCATAGCCCCGGGAACAGGGTAACCATAGTTTTTAAAATACTTACTTTCTGGAAACATTGACTTATAAGAAAAAAACCATTTTGGGTGAAGTACCCAATCTATCCAATTTTCTAGTATTGCGTTCATCCTTAAGTTGTGACAAGAACCAATTAAAAACATCACATCTGACTTTTCTAAGCGATCGCGATAATCTAGTACTTTTTTTGGTGGTGGATTAAAATTTGAGTTATAGAACGGAAGCTGCTCCTCTTCCTCAAACAGATTTACAAGATCTACCTCATGGCCATTTTTCTTAACCTCGCTGATAAAATTGTCTCTTATAGCTGCATTAAATGAGCCAGTGATATTATGGTGGCCGAACACAATAAAAATCCTTTTCATAACTTAATAGTATTATAAAGTCAGTTATAGTAAATCAATTACTTCTTTATTTTCTGGCCTTACGATAAATATGGATTTAACAGATAATAAATCATCTTCGTTAGTCACGATTTTCGAGAATACACATGGAGGGAAGCTACTCTCATCAAGACCTGCGAAGTCTGATATTAATTTGGATATACCAGGATTGTGACCGACAACTAAAATAGATTGATTAGTATGCTTTCTAATAACTTCAAGTATTTTATTCTTTGAGGCATTATAAAGCTCATCTAAATAGTTTATTTCTTGGAATGAATTTGTAGAACGCTCTTTAATAATCGTCAATGTTTCTCTTGTTCTATCTGATGTGGAGCATAGTGTAAGGTCAAAGCATATTTTATTATCACAAATATACTTTGCTAATGTTGATGCATCCTCTTTGCCTGTATCTGATAAAGGTCTACTATGGTCATCAATAAGTGAGCTCATTGGTGATTCTGCATGACGCAAAAGATAAATATTCAACGATTTAGACTCCAATTTAAGTTATTTTTTTGTTTAAAGTATTACATGAGTATAGACATATTTCATTATTGGGTATAGATTGAGAATATAATATTTATAAAGAGGCTATTATGACAGAACAGATAGATACAGTTGAGACTTGTTGTAAATACACTTGCTGTGCGGATGGTTGTTGTAGTGATGGTTGCAAAACTGGGGAATGCAGTAGCACCTGTTGTAGTGATGGTTGTTGTGATGACTCAGATAATTGCTGTTAAAACTTGCTCTATATAAAATATACTACTCTACCGTAACTGATTTAGCTAGATTCCTTGGCTGATCAATGTTTGTTTTTTTCTCAATTGCAACATAGTATGAAAGTAATTGCATTGGTATGACATAGACTAGGGGAGATACAAAATGTCCGCATGAAGGCATATTAATCACGTTAGTTTTATCTGCCTTTGAACTTTGTAGTTTCTTATTTGTGAATATATAGACTAAACCTTGTCTTGCCCTAACTTCAGCAAGGTTGGATAATACTTGATTAACCAAATTATTATCAGGCATTAAGCCAATTACTGGGAGGTTTTTATCTACTAAGGCTAGTGGGCCATGTTTCAGCTCACCAGCAGCATAACCTTCTGCATGTATGTATGTTATCTCTTTTAGCTTTAGTGCTGCCTCAAGAGCAATAGGATAGGAAACACCTCTACCCAAAAATAAAGTATGTTTTTTATTCTTGAAGTTTTTAGCTATCTTTTTTATCTCTTTTTCAAGTAAGAATGTTTTTTTAATTATTGCTGGTAGGGCCTTCACTTGTTTAAGGATGGTTTTTTCAATTACTTTATTTTTAGAGGTCCTTGATAATACCATTGTCATAAATAGAAGTGCGATAAGCTGTGATGTAAAAGCTTTAGTTGATGCAACACTAATTTCAGGACCCGCATGTGTAAGATATACGAGATCAGATAGTCTAGTTATGGAGCTTTCTGGAACATTACAAATTGATAGTATAGAACTATAATTTCTGTTTTTAGCTTTTTTGAGTGAATAGATTGTATCAGCTGTTTCTCCTGATTGACTGATAGCAACAAACAAAGTGCCGGGTGGGACATTTACGGTCCGGTATCTATACTCGCTGGCTATCTCAGCTGTGCAGATGATGTCCGTAATCTCTTCTATCCAATACTTGGCAATCAAGGCTGCATTATAACTAGTTCCGCATGCAACAAAGTGAATATGCTTTGTTTTTAATAAAAGTTTATCTGAATTAGGGCCGAATATATTCGGTAGCAGACCTTTATCACCAATCTGATGTTTAATTGCACTGCTAATAATATCTTGTTGCTCATAAATTTCTTTTTGCATAAAATGTTTGTAACCATCTTTATTGATTTCAGAATTTTGTTTTTTTGCCTTAGTTACTTTTCTTGTTATTTTTTTTCCACTGAAATTATAAATCTGATAATTACTATTACTTAGCTCTACGATTTCATTATCTTGAAGCGGGACATAAGTATTGGTGTTGTCTGATAATGCATGAATATCGGAAGAAATAAAGTTACTACCTTTTTTAGTTCCTATAAGAAGAGGGCTGCCATTACAAGCTGCAAGTAATTGCTCGGGCCATCTTTCACAAATTGCTGCGATAGCAAATGAACCCTTGAGCTTTTTAGTCACCTCTTTCATGGCTTGAACACTACTAGCTGCATTTTGTGCGTAGTATGAAAATAGATGCGCGATAACTTCGGAATCAGTATCTGATGTGAACTTATAACTCCTCTTTTTTAAAAAACTCTTAAGCTCTTCTGAATTTTCAATTATTCCATTGTGCACGATTGAAACTTTAGATGAATTATGTGGATGCGAATTCTTGAGTATAGGTTGCCCATGAGTAGCCCAACGTGTATGTGCTATGCCACAGTATCCTGATGATTTGGATGCATTTAATATTTTTTTTAGATTCTTAACTTTTCCAACACACCTGACTCTCTTGATTTTTTCACTGCCTGTCATTAAAGAAATGCCAGCAGAATCATATCCTCTGTATTCAAGCCTAGACAAGCCATTTATAAGCGAATGTTGTATTTCTGATGAGGAAACTGCCCCGAATATACCGCACATTATTTTTTACCTTTGATTTGCCTAGATCGCCATTTGGGGATAGAAACTTGTTTGCTTCTAGCAATAGTCAAGCTTCCCTCTCCTGGAGTATCTTTGGTCACAGTTGAACCAGCAGCAATGTAGGATCCTTTAGCAACTTTGACAGGTGCGACTAGTCTTGTGCCAGAGCCTATGAATGAATTGCTCTCGATAGATGTCTTATGTTTCTTATCTCCATCATAGTTGCATGTAATAGTTCCTGCGCCAATATTAATATCTGATCCAAGAGTAGCATCACCTATGTAGCTTAAATGGTTTATCTTTGTTCCATTGCCAATAACAGAATTTTTTATTTCCACAAAATTACCAACATGGACCTCTGTTTTGAGCATAGATCCTGGCCTAATCCGAGCATAAGGCCCAACTATGCATTTATTTCCAATTGATGAACCAAAAATTATTGTGTTTGGTTTAATATGAACATTATCACCAATTTTACAACGATTAAAATAACAATTATGGCCAATCTTTGTATTCTCACCGATTGTTACACTATCTTCAAACACACAGTTAATATCAATTTCAACATTCTTCTTTACTTTAAGATCTCCTCTGATTTCAGTCTTTGACGGATCACGCACAAGAGTGCCAGCCTCAAGAAGCCTCTCTGCTTTTCTGCGTAGATATTTTTTCTCAAGGTTTACGAGGTCGACTTTTGAATTAACACCCGTAACCTCTAATTCATCATCGAATTTAAACGTGTTTACTTTGTAGTTTTTACTTATTAGTATTTTGATAATGTCAGTCAGGTAGAATTCTTTTTTAACATTATTATTTTTAATCTCAGAGATGTATTTATTTAATATACTATTATTGATTGAGATGACGCCTGTATTAACCTCTCTTATTGCTCTCTGTTCGATCGAAGAATCTCTCTCCTCTACTATTTCAGAAATTTTATTACCTTGTCTAATGATTCTTCCGTAGCCCTTTGGAATATCTAATTCAACTGTCCCAACACAAGCGTCTGCGTTACTGATTTTTTTTATCATATTTTTTATAGATTGGGTGGTTACAAAAGGTGCATCACCACATAAAATTAGAACTTTTCTATTTTTTGAGGAGATTATTTTACTACCTGCTTCAGCAGCACCAGCTGTACCATTTGATTTTTTTTGAAAGGCGATGTTTACTTTGTTTTCTTTAAGAAGCTGGACAAGATCTTTTGATTCTCTATTGACTACACAGATGATCTCACTACATTTAGCTTGTCTGACTGCATCTATTATATGAGTTATAATTGGTTTCCCAGCAATATCGAATAACAGTTTTGATTTATTTGCCTTCATCCTTGTGCTCTTTCCGGCACCAAGAATAATTGTAGAGAACATACAGCGACCTCTTTATTTTTTTGCTTTACTCTTCAGTTTTTTAATTAATCTCAATTGTGCGGCTGCTTGTAGTAATTCTGATTTTGCTTTAGCAGTATCGACATCACTGCTACTGTTTTTCATTGCTTCTTGTGCTAAACGCTCTGCTTCCATAGCTCTTTCCTCGTCTAAATCTTCACCTCTTAAAGCAGTATCTGACAATATAGTTACCTCATTTG
>CAJWIW010000057.1 GCA_913041865.1 uncultured Gammaproteobacteria bacterium | reverse complement strand
GGTATTGGTTTATTTAGAACAGAATATCTCTACACGGATAGATCTGATATACCGACTGAGGCTGAGCAAGTATCAGATTATAAAAAGATTGTGAGAAGTTTAAAAGGTAAGCCAGTTACATTTAGAACATTAGATATTGGTTCAGACAAAGAAATACCAGAAAATATCCAAACTGGGTCTATTGCAAGAAACCCTGCGCTTGGTCTCAGAGGCATACGATATAGTCTAAATAATCAAGAAATATTCCTAAATCAAGTCAAAGCTATACTGCGTGCAGGTTACTATGGCGATGTAAAAATTATGTTACCAATGATTACCACCATATCTGAGGTTAAAAAGGCTAGAGATTTAATTGAACTTGCTAAAGATCAGCTGAGAAAACGAAAAATACTTTTCAATGATAAAGTGAAAATAGGCATCATGATAGAGGTTCCAGCATCAGCTGTTTTATCATCACGACTAGCTGAGTTTGTTGATTTTTTATCTATTGGGACTAATGATCTTGTTCAGTATACACTAGCAATTGACAGAGTCGATGATGAGGTAAACTATTTGTATGATCCCTTCAATTCAGCTGTTTTGATGCTAATAAAAAATGTTATTGATAGTGGAGAAAGACATGGGATTGATGTATCGCTCTGTGGAGAAATGGCAGGTGATAAACAATTTACCAGGCTTTTATTAGGTATGGGATTAAAATCATTTAGTATGCATCCTAGTGCGATCCCTGAAGTTAAAAAAGTCATTGTTGAGTCAAATATTGGTAAACTAAACAAATTGGCCTCAAAAATAATTAAATGCGTAGATAGTACAGATAAGCAGAACCTAATTGAAAAGATTAATAACGACTCAACTAATCATTAACCTCTTTGAGGAACTCTAACAAAGCTTGAGTAGTATAAAGACGATTATGTGATTGTTCCCATACACGACTACATTTTCCATCGATTACTTCTGCTGTGACCTCTTCATCTCTATGAGCAGGTAAACAATGAAGAAATATGGCGTCATCATTCGCTTTATCCATGATATTTTGATTGATCTGATAACCCTTGAAAAGTGATTTTCTTCTTTCATGATCCTCTTCATCACCCATGCTAGCCCATACATCTGTAGTTACTAAATCTGAATTTTCTACGGCTTTGCCCGGGAGATCACATAGTTCTACTGTATCAGATGCTGAATTAAGTACTGAGATGTCCGGTTCAAACCCGTTAGGCGTTGCAATTTTTAAATTAAATCCAAGTATTTTAGAGGCGTTGATATACGAGTGACACATATTACATCCATCACCTACCCATGAAAAAGTTTTATCCTCAAAATCACCTTTTTCCTCATAGAAAGTCAACATATCTGCAAGAAGCTGACATGGATGAAATTTTTGAGTGAGCGCATTAATAACAGGTATGGTCGAAACCTCGCATAGTTCAACTAATTCATTGTGCTCATGCGTCCTTATTGCTATAAAATCGACCATACCCGATAATACTTTGCCAGTGTCAGTTATTGATTCACCCCTACCAATTTGTGATGTTAGATGCGATATGTAAACTGCATTTCCACCCAATTTATTTATGGCAGTCTCTAATGACACCCGTGTACGTGTAGAATTTTTCTTGAAGATAAGTGCTAAGGTCATCTTTGATAATGAATCTGGTAATTGATTCTGACGCGAGAGTTTTTTTAGTTCAAGCGATCTATCAAGTATCCTTATAAATTCTTTTTTATTGATATCTAACAGAGATTTAAAATGTCTTATGCTCATACTATTCTATTATTTTATCTAATATATCGATTATATCATGTACTTGATTTTTATTGATGATTAGTGGTGGAAGCATTCTAATAATATTACCTTTAGTTATGTTAACAACAAGACCGTGTTCAAGAAAAGTGCCACCCATGGTGGTGCAATCATTTTTTAATTCTATTCCTATCATCAACCCTTTGCATCTGATATCGACCACAGACTTTTTTTCCGATAATCTTTTCATCAGTTCATTATGAAATAAATTACCCATCTCTCTAGCATTTATACAAATCTGTTGATCTCTCATGATGTCTAAAACTTTTAGACCAACACTGCAAGATAAAAAATTACCACCGAAAGTTGAACCATGTGATCCTGGAATTAGTATATCTGAAGCATGATTAGCTGCAAGGCATGCACCAATAGGTACGCCATTGCCAAGTGCTTTTGCTATTGTTATTACGTCTGGGATTATATTTTCATGCTGATGTGCAAACCATTTACCTGTTCTGCAGAAACCTGATTGCACTTCATCAATCATGAGTAATATATTTTTCTCACGTGTTATCTCCCTAAGGTTATAAAGATAACCGTGACTCGGAATCACTATACCGCCCTCTCCTTGAATTGGCTCTAGTAACACCGCTACGATATCCTTATGAAGATCTAAAGCTTCTTTAACAGAATCTATATCATTAAATGGTACTCTAACGAAACCATCTACAAGGGGAGTAAAACCAGCATGAGACTTGGCACTACCCGTGGCAGATAATGCAGCCATAGTTCTCCCATGAAAGCTATTCTCCATGACTAGAATTTTTGGAGAATGAACATTCTTGTCGTTACCAAATTTTCTTGCAATTTTTATCGAGGCCTCCACAGCCTCTGCGCCAGAATTACAAAAAAAAGCTGTAGACATGCCACTGAGCTGACATAATCTTTTAGCAAGTTTCTGCTGAGGCTCAATCTGAAATGCGTTTGATGTATGAATGAGTGAACTACTTTGTGATTCTAGGACTTCTGTGATTTCTTTATTTGAATGACCAAGACTGGTAACTGCTAGCCCACATAGAGCATCGATATATTTTTTGTTATTGTCATCATACAAATAAATTCCCTCTCCTCTTACAAAAGATACTGGTTTCCTATTGTATGTTTTCATTAGATAATCTTTCATAGCGTGCACTTGAGCAAATCAATATATTAATACAAATCAACGATAATGCTAATAAAATATGGTTTTATTGATATTATTATGAGCATTACTGTCCATTTCGCCTCTGTATTATTATCTCATTATTAGCCTAAAAAACCCTTTATTTGTTGTGCATAAGTGTTTATTTATAGGGCATAATGTGTCAAAATTGGTCAGTAAATAAGAAATTTCAAATGGGGAGTGAAATGTTTAAGAATATCTTTACAGCTGTAGTCTTTGCTACAGTATTATCAGCACCTGTATTCGCAGGTGGTAAAATGGACCACTCACAACATTATGCATCTGGTGCGCAAGGTTCAAGCGGCGTGCACTTTTTTGGGCGACTCTATATAGGGTATGACCAAAAAGCGACTGGGGCTGCTAACTCAGTTGATAGCATAAGAGATAATGGTGGTAAAAGCCGATTAGGTCTAAAGTTCAAGGAGAATGTTGGGGGTCTTACAATGCTAGGCCATGCTGAATGGAAATTTGATCTTGCAGATGGATGGGCAACAAGTGACAGCAAAAATTGTAACACTGATGCTAATGGTTCTTCACCTTGTCAAACTATCGAACTTCATATTGGTCACCTTGGATTTATGACACCTATTGGATACTTAGGTATGGGTTCTTACGAGACACCATATAAGACAATGGGTTTCTATGACAAAAATATGGATACTGCGATTGGTATGAATAATCATGGCGCTACTAGTTCAACAGATTTCGGTCAAGCTGGAACATGGGATTCTAGTATCATGTACCATGGTAAACTTGGTCCATTCCACATAGCTTACCTAAGGGGAATGGGAGAAAATGCTAATAACAATAATGTATCCAAAAATGACTATTCTTTTGGTCTAAAAGTTGAAAATATCATAGTTGCAAATCTTGAACTTGGTGTTGCAAGAACTTTCGATAAAAGCGAAGGAGCAGATGGTGAAGCAAATGATAAAATTTTCGCTTCATATAAAGTAATGCCTAACTTAGATGTTTTTTATACGTCTGAAGATTTAGAAATTGCAAGTACTGGTAACGGCTTTACAAATGGTGAAGGCGACATTGAAACATTTGGTGCTCATTACACTATGGGAATGCATAACTTGCAACTTGTATATGCTACAGGTGATAGTAGAGAGGTAGCAGCAAATGAGGACTACAGAACGATAGGTATCTCAAATACAATGCAATTAAGCAAATCTACTGATATCACGATTGGATATATAAGAAAAGGGCTACAAGGCAGTGGTAATGCAATTAGAACTTATGGCTTAGGTATAACTCATAGCTTCTAATTAAAATTCAAATCATAAATTAACCCGTCTTAGTTAGGCGGGTTTTTTTTATCTAGATTAATCTGAAACCATCGCTCAAAAACTGCAAGGTGCCAGAGTTTATTCCCATCTAGCTTAGTAAAATTCCCATTTGGTTGACTCAATAAATGTAGAATATTTTCCTGGTTAAGAATTCCACGTGATTTACACTGAGTAGAACAAAGTGTCTCTCTTACAAAATCAAGGATCCTGCCACTGAGAATTTTTAGAGGTGGGACTGGAAAATGAAATTTTTTCCTATCAATGATCTCTAAATCAAGATAGTTTCTAGCTAACTTCTTTAAATAGTATTTTCCATTATTTTTGAGTTTTTCTGATGATCTCAATGTGCTCGTGAATTCGATTAGGCTCTGATCTAAGAAAGGTACACGTGTTTCTAGTCCCCAAGCCATAGTCATACTATCAACTCGTTTTACAGGATCGTCTACTATTAAATGTGATATATCAAATCTCAAGAGCTTATCTAGAAAAGTTAATTTAGAATCATAAACACTAAATGACTCTTTGATAAAATCATCAGTGTTGTTATCTGAGATGTAATTATTTGTTATTGTAGTCTCAAAATCTTCATCTGTTCGGTCTAAATAATACTTTTTAAATTTCTCCACATCTGATATCCGATTTTCATTATTCATCAATCTATACCATGGATATCCACCAAATAACTCATCAGCGCCTTGTCCACTCAAAACTACTTTTTGTCTCTGTGAAACCTCTCTTGCTAATAGGTAAAAGGCTGACGCGTCTTGACTAGACATTGGCTCTGGCATACTACTAATTACATTATCTAGATTATCTACAAGTTGGCCGTCGTTAATTTTAATTTTATTATGACTAGTTGAGTATTTTTGACTCACTAGATCGGAGAAGTAAAACTCATCACCTTGTTCTTCATTTATTGATTGGAAGCCGATTGAGAAGGTATTTATTTCTGCTAATTTGTGTTTAGATGCTATAGCTGCTATCAAACTTGAGTCAAGTCCACCGGATAGTAAAATACCAACGGGAACATCAGAAGTAGATAGTCTTTTCTTGATGGCATTTAAAAGATGATACTCAATAGTTTCAATCACTTCATTTTCATCAATGTGAGATACTATAGGAAGGTTATCAATTGAATAATATTTTTTTCTAGTAACTTTGCCATCGTTATTAATTAAAATAATATGTCCTGGTTTTAGTTTGAATATATTATCGAATAATGTGTGAGGAGCAGGGACACTTGAATGGAGAAAAAAATGGTAATTTAAGGCAGTTTGATTAATTTTTCCTAAGTCTTTGTAAAGAAGAGACTGCATGCTGGATGAAAAAGCAAAATATTCTTTTTCAATTTTGAAATATAAAGGTTTAATACCGAACCGGTCTCTAGCTATAAATAGTTGATTATTGTTTAAATCGTAAATGCAAAATGCGAAAACTCCATCGAAGTGATCTACACATTTTTGGCCATAAAAATGATAGGCTTTTAATATAACTTCAGTGTCACCATCTGAGGTAAATGTATATCCCCTCTTTTTTAGATCCTGCCGAAGAGAGACATAATTGTATATTACTCCATTAAATACTATAACTAATGATAGGTTTTCATCAAACATAGGCTGGTTTGACTTATTAGAGGTATCTATAATTGAGAGTCTATGATGCCCTAAGAAGATAGACTTTTTGCTGAAATCACCACAATAATCTGGGCCTCTGGTAGATATTTCTGCCATCATACTATCTTTGGTTGATTTATCAACAACTGCGCCGTCGAACCTTATTTCTCCACATATTCCACACATATCATTTCCAGTTTCAAAATTTGAATGATAAAATAGTTTACATCATTTATGAAAATCAT
>CAJWIW010000056.1 GCA_913041865.1 uncultured Gammaproteobacteria bacterium | reverse complement strand
ATTGGAAAGTTGAAGTTGAAGTTTGTGGCAATAAGCTTGATAATATTGGTATGGTAATAGATTTTAAAGATATTAAGAAATCTACGAACAATATAGTAGATGAGTTAGATCATGAATTTTTAAATGATCTTGAGCCATTTAAGGATGTTAACCCTACAGCTGAGAATATAGCGAAATATATCTATGGTCGATTGAATGATATTTTATCTCCAAAAGATGTTTACGTTAAATCTATAAAGTTATGGGAGACAGATAGATCAGCTGTAAAATATTCAGAACAGGAGTAATCATGGCAAGTAAAAACTTAAAACAAACAGAAGAAAATGGCAAACTGCTACCAGACACTCAAGGGCAAGTAGATACAAGAAACCTGCCTATCAATAAAGTTGGTATAAAAGATATTCTTCATCCGATGATCATTAAACAAAGATCAGGAAAGAATCAAACTACTGTCGCTAACTTCAACATGTACGTCAATCTCCCTCACAATTTAAAGGGTACTCACATGTCCCGTTTTGTTCATATTCTTAATAGTCATGAAGACTATATTACAGTAGACATATTTAAAAATATGATCAGGGAAATGTTAATTCTTTTGGAGGCAGAATCAGGCCATGTTGAAATGTCATTTCCATATTTCATCAAAAAAACTGCTCCAGTATCTAAGGTACAGAGTTTATTGGATTATAATGTATCCCTAATTGGTGAAATCAAAGAGGGAAAATCTAATATGAAAGTCAAGGTCACCATCCCTGTAACCAGTCTTTGCCCTTGTTCAAAAAAGATCTCAGATTATGGCGCTCATAATCAAAGATCTCATGTGACAATTACTGTTACAGTTAGAGAATTTATTTGGATAGAGGAAATAATTGATATTGTTGAAAAAGAGGCCTCTTCAGAATTATATGCTCTGTTGAAACGACCAGATGAAAAATACGTTACTGAAAGAGCTTACGATAATCCAAAATTTGTAGAGGATATGGTGAGGGACATCGCTGCTCATTTTAAAAATGATGAGAGAATATCTGAATATATAGTAGAGTCAGAAAATTTTGAATCAATTCATAATCACTCAGCATATGCTCAAATTCATCAGATAAAGGACGAATAGTCATCTGAATTCAGCATATAATGCTCTCATAACCTCTTCTGATGCAACATTTGAAAAATTAGAAGCATTGTTGTCTTGAACTTCTATAGAGACCCCGTCTTGATTCTCACTCATAACTAGACTAAATTGTTCTGTGTTCGTGGATCCTTTCCAAAAAGTCAAAAAATTCAATACGCCGTCATCATCCTCAGAACCGACCTCTTTTGCAGATAATAAAATAATTCCATCAGTTTCTTTTGTGCTCAATAATTGAACGCCTATGGTCTCAAGCGTTCTGATCGTCTGAGGCCAAACTCGTTCATATATGTCTGATATGAATAGTGTATGTATTCCATTCTCATCAATATTCAGAGTGGCTTTATTTCTGAGTCCTGTCGATTTAACAACATTATAACCTCTTGATTTTGCCTCCTCTCCACCTAAGAAGATGTACAATCTAGAGAGCATCTCAGATTCTATTTCTGGGTCCCTTGGTCGATTTTGCCATCTGAATTCTGTATCTCCATCTGACATGTACTCTTTTCCGTAGTGTGTTACGAGGATATTAATATTATCGCCATTCTCCAAAATTCGAGTTTTGAAACTATCTCTTGTTTCCGGTGACACCAGTAAAGGTATGTATCTGCCAACATATTTTTGTATTGTACCAAGTTGAGCTTCACTAAGGTTCTCTAGATAGACAGTTTTGATTGATCCTAAAGTATAATCACGCTGACTTAATCCAAATCCCTCCGCTCTCCAAAAACTTATTAGCTTATCCCATAAAACTTTTTTTTCTGTATTTTTGACAGATAACATTGAATCTCTCCCAGTTCTTACCAATTCAATGTTTTCTAACTTTGTATCTACCGTAAATAGTTCAGCTTCGTTATTTTTGACAAACTCCGGAATGTCAAGAGTCCTCCTCTCTTTTGGACTAATAAGGTCTGGTGGCACTTCTAAGTCAAATTGTGTATCTTGATATTGATTATCTCTTTTGTAGACAACTAACTCTTCTCTATCTGGCGCAGTCAAATCTGCTAAGTATTCTGTCATAGATGAGCAGCCTGAAATAGATAAAAATAATAAAACAAATATATGTTTCTCAAAATTATGCACTTACGTTTTCCTCCTGAGCTCTACTACTAATAATAGCATCCTCTAGAGCTTTATGATATTTTGTATCTAACCAAGTTAAAGGCAGTCTTATGCCTCTGTCTATAAGACCCATTTTATTCAAAGCCCACTTTGCAGGAATCGGATTGGATTCTAAAAATAGTGAGTCATGAAGAACATCAACTATATCATTTATCCTACCAGACTCCTCTTTATCGCCATTGATTGCTGCTTTACACATTCTATGCATTTGATTTGGTGCAATGTTGGCAGTTACAGAGATATTCCCTTTGAAACCAAGCAGCATATCTCTCATAGAAGTTTTATCATCACCTGTAAAGATTGACATATTATCTGAGCATTTTTCTAGAAGTTCTTTTGATCTACTCTCTGAGCCAGTTGCTTCTTTTATTCCTACTATATTTGGATGACTAGATAATCTAAAGACAGTATCAGGCAACATATCCACAGAAGTTCTACCTGGCACATTATACAAAATTTGTGGGATTGCAACGGAATCGGCTATTCGTTTATAGTGTTCATAAAGGCCATTTTGAGTAGGCTTATTGTAGTATGGTGTGACTAAAAGGCATGCGTCTGCACCAAGTTCTTTAGCTTTACTTGTTAATTCAATTGCTTCTGAAGTCGAGTTAGCTCCTGTGCCTGCTACTACAGGTAATCTGCCATCAACTATTTGAAGCGTTCTTTTTATAACACTCTCATGCTCTTTAAAATCTAGAGTAGCAGATTCTCCTGTTGTTCCTACAGAAACAATAACATCAGTTTTGTTTAATATATGAAATTCAATTAATTTCTCCATGGACTCATAATCAATCTCACCATCAAGTAACATTGGTGTAGCTATTGCTACCATGCTCCCTTTTATATAATCGTAATTACTCATACTTTTATTTCAACTCTTGGCCAGATAGTTAAAAGTGTATTAAATAGCACAGCTAGTGGGATAGCAAAAAATACACCCCATATGCCCCATATCGTTCCAAAAAAAAGAATAGATATGAGAATAGCTAGTGGGTGTAAGTTTACTGCATCTGAAAATAATAATGGTACTACAACATTTCCATCTATAATTTGAATCAGAGTATGAGCAATGATTATATACCAGAATTCAGTGGATGTTCCCCATTGAAAGTATGCCACAATTACAATCGGTATCGTAACAGCAATAGCACCAACATATGGGATTATCACAGAGATGCCACACAAGAAACCCAATAACAAAGAGTAATTTAAACCTAAGATCGCAAAAAAGAATGTAGACGCAACCCAAACTATAATAATTTCTATTAGCTTACATCTTATATAGTTTCCAAGCTTCAAGTCTAGTTCTGCATATGCCTTTCTAGATAAGTCTAACTTTTCAGGGAAAAATTTTTTAAACCATTCGTTAATGCTTTGTTTGTCATATAGTAAGAAAAAAATCATTATTGGTACTATTATGATGTAGACAATCGTCTCTATAAGACTTCCAGCAGATGAGAGAGAGAAAGAGATAATTGAAGAACCAAGCATGCTAATTTCCGAGTTAATACCAGATAAGATTTCTGAAATTTGACTTTGGGAAAATAGACCTGACTCACTATTACTTGAATTTAAAAGCAAATCTTTTCCTCGCTCTAGCATAGATGGGAGAGATTTAATGAAAAGTGAAATTTGGTTCAACATTACAGGCACAAGCAGTATAACTGTCATAAAAGATAGAATTAAAAAAGATATGTATACAGATAAGACTGCAGTAGTTCTTCGTAACGCATATTTCTCTGAAATGGATTTTACTATACCCTCTAGCATATAGGCTAAAATTATCGCAACAAGTATTGGAACAACAGTTGCGAGCAAGATATAGGTTATAATCGATATAAACAAAATCAAAAGAGCAAGCGCTACTTGATTAGGGTCAGTCAGATGAGTGTTATACCAGTCCTTGAAAAATTTAAGCATCTAATGTGTTTGTGATTAATTAGCTTTATATATAATAACCATATTCATGTTAAACTAAAATAATAATTTAGAATTTATAATAAAATAACAATGAAAACCTCAGATTTTCCAGTTTTTACAGTCAAAAGCGATCCGTCTGAAGCTGAAGTGATGAGTCACAAGCTCATGATAAAATCTGGTATGATACGTAAGCTTTCATCTGGTCAATATACATGGCTTCCATTGGGTCTTAAAGTAATTGATAAAATACAGAAAATAGTAAGAGTTGAATTAAACAAGATTGGTTGCAGAGAAATTTTAATGCCTCTTGTACAACCTAATGACCTGTGGAAAGAATCTGGGAGGTGGGAAGAATATGGGCCTGAGCTTCTAAGATTCAAAGACAGGCATGAAAGAGAGTTTTGTTTTGGTCCTACGTTTGAGGAGGTAATTACTGATCTCCTAAGGCAGGATTTATCAAGTTATAAACAACTCCCTATTAATTTGTTTCAAATTTCGACAAAATTCAGAGATGAGATTAGGCCAAGGTTTGGCGTAATGCGCTCAAGAGAATTTATAATGAAAGATGCTTATTCATTTCATGCCTCTAGTGAATGTCTCGATGAATCATATGCTAAATATATGGGAGCTTACAAAAATATTTTTAATGCGCTTATGCTAAATTTCACCATGGTAGACGCAGATAGTGGAAATATTGGTGGGAACGAATCACATGAATTTCATGTCATAGCAGATACCGGTGAAGATTACCTTCTATTGGATAATTCACTTAACGGGATGAATATTGAAATAGCGAAAGAAAGGTACCAAGAAGAGGACCTAGAAAAAATTGCTTCTAAAACAGGAATGACACTCAAGAGGGGAATAGAAGTTGGACATATCTTTAAACTTGGTACAAAGTACTCTAAACCAATGCGATTAAAATACACAGATGAAAACTCAAAAATGAATGACGTATTAATGGGTTGTTATGGTATTGGAATAAGCAGAGTAGTGGCGGCAGCGATCGAGCAGAATTATGATGGCAAAGGTATCATCTGGCCTAAAAGCATGAGTCCATTTCAAGTTGCATTAATTGAGATAGATTCTAAAAAAAATAATGATATTAAAAATTATGCTAATAATATTTACGAAGATTTAATAAACAATGGTGTAGATGTTATATACGACGATCGTGACCTTAAACTAGGAAATAAATTGACTGACTGGGAGCTTATAGGGATTCCGAATATGCTTATCGTAGGAAAAAAAGAGAGTGATGATAAAACTCTTACTCTTAAGAAACGTGAAGAAGACGAAAAACATACGGTGACAAGTGAGTTTATTAAAGATTTAAGTCTAAAGGTCTAGTCGTCGAGGAATCTGTAATTGTTTTTCTGCTTTAGCAATATGTCCTCCAGTTGGGGGATCATTGAATGTAATTGCTGGTGGGTCTGTTTGGATATAATCACTACCGGTGTTATCAATGGTGATTGCACCGATGCCACCGCTTGTAGAAATAGCAACTCTTACAGATGCACCCGATCCCTTACCATCCTCAGGGATGAATTGGAGGTTTGGTGTTGATGTATAACCAGACCCAGGATTAGTGATATAGATTTCACTAATTCGGTTTGTTCTAAACTGACTGTTACCTGAGGCACTAGTGATAGCAACAGCAGTTGCTGTTGTTCCACTTGTAGGTGCATCGATCTTGATCTCTGGTGCAGCAGTCCAACCACTACCACCATTTAGGAGTTCGATATAACGAACACCACTACTGAGTCCTACAGTTGCTGATGCAGTTGTACCAACATCTAGGAGAACGAAGGTTGCATTGTAACCAGCAGTTGCAAAGTCATCATCGATTTCAGCGACTCCTGTGTTGATGACTTCATCCTCATACTCGAATGGTTCACATGTCAGAGTATAAGTATAGTTCTTTCGTAACTGATAGAAGTTGCTAACATCATCTACATATTTTATTTCTAAGAGTAAGTCTCTGTATGGGAAGTATAGTAAGTCACCTTCATTAGGACGGTCAGTTG
>CAJWIW010000055.1 GCA_913041865.1 uncultured Gammaproteobacteria bacterium | reverse complement strand
TTTTTCTACAGGTTCAATTTTTTGGATCTCTTGAGTTTCTTTGTTATCTCCCTCAGTAACTATTCCTAATAATGCTCCAACTTTTACTGTTTCTCCCTCTTTTGTTTTTATATTTGACAAAACTCCACTTACTGGAGATGGAACTTCAAGGTTAACCTTATCTGTCTCAAGTTCTACAATTGGCTCATCAGCTTTTACATTTTGCCCTGATTTCACCAACCATTTTGAAACAGTAGCCTCTGTAATACTTTCTCCTAAAACTGGAACAAGAATTTCTTCACTCATTTTTATCTAAACACCTCGTCTATAATTTCTTTTTGTTGGGCCAAATGTCTTTTAGCATAACCTGTTGCTGGTGTTGAAGCAAATTCTCTACCAATATAAGAAATTTTATTATTTTTAGCTTTTATATATTCTAAAGTCCAATCAATATAATCCCTCACAAAAGACCACGCACCCATGTTTTTAGGTTCTTCCTGACACCAATAAAACTTTGCATTTTTAATATAAGGTTTTAATTCTTTTGCTAATGATCTTGCGGGGAAAGGATATAATTGCTCAACTCTTAGCAACAAGATATCATTTCTTTTATTTTTTTCTCTTTCTTCAAGTAAGTCAAAATAAACTTTTCCTGAACATATAATTACTTTATTTATTTCTTTAGCACTTTTAAGTTTTATAAAACCATATTTTTTATCATTAAATAGTATTTGTAACATAATATTTGTAACATAATTTGACGAAAATTAATTGGGATTTGATGATTTTTTCCAAAATTATGTTGCTTTAAATCAGCTGATTTTCTGAGAAAGGAAGAAAATTACTTCTAAGTTCTAGTTAGTATCGCTCCTTCAATGTACAATAAAAGTATGGGAAATTTACCAATGTCACACTGGCACGACGTAAGCATCCAAAAGAGAAAAAAGCTAAGCAGAACAAGGATTCAGAATTTTCTTAACTGCAAGAGGTGTTTTTATTTGGAGGAAATATATGGATTAAGCAGGGTATCAATGCCCCCTTTTTTGATAAATTCAACCGTTGATGGTCTATTGAAAAAAGAATTTGATCTTTACAGAGAGCAACAACAACCACACCCGTACTTTGAACTTTGTTCCCTAGATGCGATTCCAGCTCAACATCCAGAGTTAGATGCATGGAGAAACGTTTTCTCCGGAGTAAAATATATGATAGATGATGTTCTAATATTTGGTGGCATTGATGACTTGTGGATTAACTCAGATAATGAGTATATAGTCGCAGATTACAAAGCTACTGCTAAAAAAGATATTCCTACTATTGAGGGTAAATATGGAAAAATTTATAAAAATCAAATCGAGTTTTACCAATGGTTGTTGAGGAAAAATGAATTAAAAGTATCTAATGATGCTTACTTTGTTTATTGTAATGGTAAAAAAAATCTTGAGCGATTCGATAATAAAGTTGAGTTTGACGTCTATATGATCAAACACATTGGTTCTGATAATTGGGTAGAAAAAACCATCAAAGATGCCATAGATTGTTTGAGAGCAACAAAAGTACCAGAAGCATCACCGGAATGTGAGCATTGCAATTATGTAAAAAATAGACACAACCTTGGGAAACGTATAAAGAATGAATCTTAATTTTGTTATAATGAATTATGGATAGATGGGAGTATATAACAGAAGTAATCAAGAATCCTGACAATGGCATGACCGTTGATGAACTTAACTCAAGAGGCAACGTAGGTTGGGAATTAGTTTCTGTAAGAGAAACAAGACAATCTGTTATCGAATATATCTTCAAAAGAAAAATATCCAGTTAACAATACATATGTAAGGAGTTTTATATGCCGTCATTTGATGTAAAGTCCGAAATCGATAAGCATGAGCTTACTAATGCTGTCGATCAAGCAAATAGAGTTCTTAAGAATAGGTATGATTTCAAAGAAGCTAATGCCGAGTTCAAATTAAATGATGATTCTATTATTTTGACTGCAAAAGAGGATTTTCATGTCAAACAGATGTTACCTGTTTTATCGGAGGCAATTGCTAAAAGAAATATAGATATAAGAGTTTTAAAACCTGAAAATATTGAAGTTGCTAATAATACAGCAAGACAGACAGTGACACTACAAGAGGGTATTGATCGTGATCTTGCGAAAAGTATTACAACATTGATCAAAAAATCTAAATTAAAAGTTCAATCTGCAATCCAGGGTGAGAACATTAGGATAACTGGTAAGAAAAGAGACGATCTACAAGATGCAATCCAACACATTAAAGATCAAAAATACGCCATCCCGCTACAGTTTGATAATTTTCGTGACTAATATCTTTCATTAATGATGATGAGCTACTTGTTGAAGTATTTATTTATTTATAAGTTTTAGCAGTTCTCTTACTTTTACATCAGCAGCATTCTTATTCTCTAGAGAATTTTTCACACACGATTCTATGTGTTTTTTAAGAACTTCCGATTCCACGCTCACTAGTGCTGATTTCGCTGCTTTTATCTGATTGAGAATATCGATGCAATATTTTCCTTCATTTATCATATTTATGATTCCTCTGACTTGACCTTCTATTCTTTTAAGAGATGTTAATTGTTTATTATGTGATGGATGATTTTTCATGATTATATATACCCCGGTAGTAAATACGTAAAAAAGCTTGCTGATAAAAATATTATAACTGACGCATAAAACAGTACTTTTGACCTTTTTCTAGTCTTCAGACAAATATTCCTTAGCGTTGGGTCAATTGGGCATGGGAGTGATTCAGCCTTTTTTATATATATTCCCGCAATGGAGAGAATTAGTAATGTTCCAATAGAGATTGACACCTTATACTGTGATATCACTATTAACTGAGGAAAGGTAGTTGTTAGAGAGGCTAATGTAGCACCAGCACCTAATGTAACTAATAATGCAGGCAACGCACAACAGATGAGTGTAGTTGATGACGCAAGAAGCGATATAATTCCAACACGTGAAGTTTCTTTTTTATTAGACATACTATAGTTGGTTTATAATTACGTTTGTGGCAGTCTGACCATTTATGAGAAAAATATTTTTAATCTCATCAACATCTATTCTTTTAGTATTTGAGTATGCAACAAGTACTTTACCTGCGCCTAGATCTACGCTAACTTTCTTAACTTCTTTATCATCATAAAAGGTTTTTTCTATTCCCCTTGCACAAAAATCACAAACCATACCTTTTACATCAACTATGGCAACCTGTCCACTTGAAAGATCACTGACAAAATTATTGTATTTATCTGGATCTATTTTTGTTTTTGAGCCATCAACAGCTATATGAGAGTGATTATGAGAACTGTGGTCATGTAAATCACCAGCATATATATGTGATAGCATACTTAATTGAAGTGCCATTAATGAAAAAATAATTTTAAACATAGTATCCTCCTTAATTAAAACCTAATCATATAATGAATATCCCAGTGAGAGTCTTTTGTTCCTATCTCTATAAGAAAGTCACCTTTGAAAAACTTAATAAATGGATAGGTCTGCCAATCATTATTTATTGTATCCCTTTTTGTTTTAAGCATCATCCAAGTGTGTAGATCATTATATTCACCAGCATAAGGCGCAAACCCTAGCTGAAATTCATTTTCTGTAAAGTTTTTTGCCTCTGTATGTTTGTTGATATACGCGAAAGATGTAAAGATTCTTCTAGTTTCCCAGTCACCGTGGATTCCGTATAGAAAATTATCTTTACTCTCGGTCGATAAACCACCAGTTAAATACAAATTTCTTTGTGATTCTTTTGTGTTTTTTCTATCTAGTAAATAAGTTGATCTTACATTTAAATATTCATCCTTAAAATGTTTATCATCAACAAGTTCGAGACCTATTGAGTATTTATAACTAGGTGAGAAATGATAGTAATAGGATGTGTACATAAAATTAGATTTGTACATAAATGTAGACCCACCAGACCATGAGACTGGCCTTGCTATAACAACACCAGATACGAATAAACACGCTCCTATAACTAAGATTTTTCTTATTATACCCATAGGGGGTATGTTAACTATTTTTCAATAATGAGTCAAATCAGAGAGTCATATTAGTGTTACAATCACAAAATGAAAGATTGGAACTTTTGCACGGTCATTGTAGACCAGGATGATATTGTTTATTCTGTTCAACCCAGGGATACATTTATCATTGATGCTAAAGATAAATTTGACAAGCAGGTTGTCTTCGAGAAATTATTCGAGGATGGTTGGGAGATATCTAATTCTCATACAGAATTGACCCAAAAAGAGAGCATAGTAGGCGAGAATTATCTCACTTTCATATTTAGAAGGAAGGCAACTTAAATGTTAACAGAAGAGCCACTGCTTCTATTTGCATTAGTTGTACCATTAGTTTTAGCAATCCTTGCGGCAGTTTTTGACCCTAGAAAAAATCATTACGCTACATTTTTCACAATATTACTAATTTCTTACGGATTGTCAGGAATTATCGTGCTTATTTCCACTATAGTCTCTAATCTCATTTAATTTTTGTGGATTGGTACACAGAAATTGGGTACTCTGAAATAATACATTATCGTTAGGTAGAAAATGAATTTACTCTATACCATATTATTACTAGGCTCTTTAAGTATATTGTACGCCATCGTAAGTGTGATTTTTGAGACCGATTACGAAAAATTAGATTAATTATTTGATAATAGTCAAACTTTCGTACTATTATTAAGTATTAGGAGATCATTATGTGTATTTATGGATATCTTTTTTATACGTTGCTAATAGGTGGTTTATTGACTTATTTTTACAATATGACAACCAACAAGACGTATAGTTTAATTCGTTGCAGGATCAATAGATCTAGTTAATCAAATTATCTGAATCGTCATTTCCTGCGATTAACAATTGGGTTATGTATGCAGTTTTATAATATCGTTAATATTCATTTCGTATTATTAGTTTTCCTTTTTGCAAATATGACTGCTTCTATAGCTACTGAAACCAAGAGACCATCTGCAAACAACAAGGTGGGGCATACGAAGAAATCAGCTGAAGAGCGTGAGAATTCCATAATTAACAGAATAATGAAAAATGAAGCATTTATTTCCGAAGATCTTGCAAGTAAGAGAAAATCTGAACAGATCAACTCTAATGAATTAGTAATTAACCAAATTAAGACACTCTCTGAGCTGAACAGAGATGGATTTCTCTCAGACGAAGAGTTCGAGTCAAAAAAGGCGCTTCTCCTAGAGAGAATTCAATAAATAAATTTCTTTCTCGCTTAGTATCTTAAGCCGAATATAATCATTATGAGCACTAATGCTACTGTTAGTACAACAACACCGCCGATAATGTAAAAAACTATTGCAGTTCCCATGTTTACCTCCTATATATAGATTATAAAAAAAAAGGTATTTTTAGGTCAACTACTTAGCACTAAATTATCAAAATCATTCAATATTTCTAAAATTTAACGTTTTTTAACAGAGAAAAAACTTATATCATATAAGGTGAGGTTCTATACATGAATAGAGAGACTAGGATTAGAGACAGATTTAGGATCATGCTTAGAGCCTATCTAATAGCACTTTTCATTGTTGTGCCTATTCTATATATCGGCTTCAGACTTCATTTCTACGGATCTATATTCTAATCATTCATAGTGGTATCGTCATCATATTTTATACCTATTTTTTCACACGCTAATTTATTCATATCAGGTGAATCATCTAAAACCCAAGAGTTAGTAAGCATTCTCACAGCGTGTTGTTTGTTATATAAAAATGGCATTATTAATTGGAATAGTCCAAAAGTTATAAAAGCAAAAATTGCATGAACGACTCCGATGATAATCTCACCTCTGAAGATGGGAACAAAAAACCCGAACAAAAAGTATGTCCATGAGTAACCAATAAAGCACTGACGTTGAAGGTCAGAATCTCTGTGCTTGATATTAATTGCTTTTTGCCAACCGAGGAAAAAAGTTCCTAGCAGAAAGGGAATCATTATCAAAATTATTATTGCGAGTATCATATTATTACTTCCGTGGATAGTGATCAAATAGGTTCCTTTTTATATGTTAAAACAAAACATGCAGCTGCAATAATAAGTATTGCACTTGCCTCATAAACTATAGCTGATGGGTCACTATCCTTTCCTTGAAGGATTATTAATCTTGATAATGCTGTCATCGCTATAAAAAGAGGCAATGTGATCGGAATCTTTTTGCTTTGATAAAACACGCCGATCATGCCTAAAACCTCAGCATAAATAAATAATAGTAGTAGATCTGATAGCTCAACTCGACCTACCTTATAAATGTCAAAAATCTCTTGAGATGTTGCTATGATTGTCATAAAAGCAATCAATCCAAGCAACGTACTCTCAACAACACCAATCAACTCACGACCAAGCTTCATAGGAAAACTCCATGTATCTTAAAGATACGATTTATATGTTTACATACAGAC
>CAJWIW010000054.1 GCA_913041865.1 uncultured Gammaproteobacteria bacterium | reverse complement strand
GAATATCGAATCATACAAGTATTTAAAAGATAAATATGGATAAATTAATTATTAAAGGGGCAAATCCGCTAATAGGTGATGTTTCTATATCAGGTGCTAAAAACGCTGTCTTACCTATGTTATGTGCCTCCGTAATGGCATCAAAAACAAATGTGACCATTAGGAATGTTCCACACTTACATGACGTAACAACGACATTAAGATTGTTATCAGAGATGGGATGCACAACGTCAATGGACGAAATGATGAGTGTTGAATTGGACCCCTCAACTATAAACAACCTCTATGCTCCTTATGATCTCGTGAAAACAATGAGAGCATCCATACTTGTATTAGGACCATTATTATCTCGTTATGGACACGCCAAAGTATCGTTACCAGGTGGGTGTGCTATAGGTACTAGACCTGTTGGCTTGCACTTAGATGCACTGACTAAAATGGGAGCAGAAATTTCGATAGATAATGGATATATAACTGCTCATTGTAAAAATCTTAAGGGATGCCCTATAAATTTTCCCACAACTACTGTTACAGGGACAGAAAACATTCTTATGGCTTCTTGTTTAGCCAAGGGTACAACTATAATTTCTAACGCTGCAATGGAGCCTGAGGTAATTGATTTAGCTAATTTCCTTATAGAAATGGGAGCAGATATCAGCGGACAAGGAACGAGTGTGATTACTGTTAATGGTGTAGATGAATTGCATGGAATCTCGTATTCTGCATTACCAGATAGAATTGAAACTGGTACTTTTCTCGTAGCTGCTGCAATAACAGGAGGTAGGGTGACACTCAAAAATGCAATTTATTCACATGTAGAAATAGTAATTGACATACTTCGCGAAGCAGGCGCGGAAATCCATCATACTGATAATACTATAACTATCGATATGAAGAAGCAGAGACCAAAACCAGTTGAGATCGAGACTGGTCCATACCCCCAGTTTCCTACAGATATGCAAGCTCAACTAACAGCTTTAAGCACAATTGCAACAGGAGTGAGTATAATTAAAGAAAATATCTTTGAAAATCGCTTTATGCATGTTCAAGAAATGACTAGAATGGGGGCAGATATTACACTGGAGAAAAATTCTGCAATCGTGCGTGGCACTGATTCTCTTGTGGGCGCACAAGTGATGGCAACTGATCTGAGAGCTTCTGCTAGCTTAATTTTAGCAGGACTAGCTGCTCATGGGGTTACAGAAGTAGAGAGAATATATCATATAGACCGAGGATACGATTGTATTGAAGAAAAGTTAAGGCAACTTGGTGCTGATATATTAAGAGTACCAATGTAGGTAACATATGAAAAAAATATTTTTAGCAATTTCAAAAGGAAGGATTATGGATGAGGCTTTGATACTCCTCAAAAAAAACAATATTGAATGCGATATATCCCCAAATAAATCTAGAAAACTTATATTCAAAACTAATTATGAGAACTTGAATATTATTGTAGTGCGAGCTAGTGATGTACCTATGTATATTGAGTCAGGTAAAGTTGACCTTGGTATCGTAGGCAAGGATACACTTTTAGAATCAAATGTTGACAACTATTTCTTCCTAAGAGATTTGAAGATTGCATCATGTAAATTGGTTGTCGCTGGAAAAAAAAATAAAAAACTTGTTAGTAATATGAAGATAGCCACAAAATATCCGAACCTAACTCAAGAATTCTTTTTGTCAAAGGGAATTCCTTGTTCAGTATTAAAACTCTATGGTTCAATGGAGTTAGCTGCTGTACTCAATCTGTCTGATGCAATTGTTGATTTAGTAGATACTGGAAAAACTCTCAAAGAAAATGGTTTAGAGAAAATATGTTTAATAGATAACATAACATCACATCTTATAGTCAATAAAAGCTCATACAAAATTAAAAAAAATGAAATTAATAAATTTATTACAAGGATATCTGCACAATGACTGTAAATAAAAAAACTGATGATCTTAAAATTGCTTCTATGAAGGAACTCATCGAACCGGAAACTGTTATAAACGAAATACCGATGTCAGACAAAGCGACAAATACAGTATTGAATGCTCGGGAAGAAATTGTGAAAATCATTACAAGGCAAGACAAAAGAATGTTAGTGGTTGTTGGACCTTGTTCTATACATGATGTTGATGCAGCCATGGAATATGCAAGCCGTTTGATGAAATTGAAAAATAAGGTGGCAAAGAACATCCTAGTTGTAATGAGAGTTTACTTTGAAAAACCTAGAACCGTAATTGGCTGGAAAGGTCTTATTAATGATCCAGATCTTGATAATAGTTTCAACATTAATAAAGGAATAAAAATTGCACGGAAATTGTTACTAGAACTTGCTGAGATAGGAATGCCAGCAGGACACGAATACCTTGATTTAATTAGCCCTCAATACATTGCTGATTTAATTAGCTGGGGTGCAATTGGAGCTAGAACAACTGAGAGTCAGAGTCATCGTGAGCTTGCTTCAGGTTTGTCATGTCCAGTAGGCTTCAAAAACGGCACTGATGGTAGTATACAAATAGCCATTGACGCCATAAATGCAGCAAGTAAAGCACATAACTTCCTATCTGTTACTAAGCAAGGAAAGTCAGCAATTTTTGCTACTAAGGGAAACAATGATTGTCATGTGATCCTTCGTGGTGGTAAAAACGCAAACTATAAATCTTCTGACGTGAAAAAAGTGAGTCAAGCATTAAAGGATAATAAATTACACAATTGTATAGTCATAGACGCGAGTCATTCCAATAGCCAAAAAGATTTCTCAAAACAAAAAATTGTTGTGTACGATGTTATAGAACAATTAAAAAGTGCAGAATTATCCATAGGAGGCATCATGCTTGAGAGTAATCTTGTTGAGGGCAAACAAGATATAAAGAATAAATCTGAGCTAGTATATGGTCAGAGTGTTACAGATGCATGCATAGGCTGGGAAGAGACCGAGAAACTCATTACAGATTTGAACGAAGCAATGGAATTAATAAATAATGAAAAAAATTGAAACATTATACTTAAATACAACAGAAAAAGAATTTAATAGAAAGTTTAAAAAACGTTTAAGAATTAATGCAAGTGTAAATACCAAAGTTGAAAGAGATGTTCAAAAAATAATAACTAGTATTCAAAAACAAGGGAATAAAGCCTTGCTCAAATATATTGAAAGCTTTGATAAAATAAAAATTAATAATATCAATAAGATAAAAATATCAAAAGATGAGATAAGTAAATCATATTCCTTAGTCTCGAAAACAGAGATTTCAAACTTAAAAAAAGCAATATTAAGAATAAAGAAGTTTTCAAAAATGCAATTATCCTCTAGTTGGACTTATAAAGAGCATGGGAGTTTACTAGGAGAGAAAGTTACTGCTATTGAATCAGTAGGTTTGTACGTACCTGGAGGTAAAGCATCATATCCATCTACTGTTTTGATGAATGCCATACCAGCAAAAGTAGCTGGAGTTAAAAGAGTGATTATGTGTTCGCCAATCGATGAGATTGACAAACACGCGTTAGCTATAGTTGCAGCAGATTTATGTGAAGTAGATGAAATTTATAAAATGGGTGGAGCACATGCCATTGCTGCATTAGCATATGGTACTGAGAGTATTGTATCTGTAGAGAAAATCGTAGGGCCCGGTAATATTTATGTTAGCACTGCAAAAAAGATTGTTTTTGGTGATGTTGGAATTGATAATATTGCAGGACCTTCAGAAGTTGTTATAATTGCTGACCAAACAAATAATCCAGACGTAGTAGCGATGGATCTTTTCTCACAAGCAGAACATGATGAGTTAGCTCAAGCCATCTTGATCTCTAAAAGCATGAGAGCGATAGAGAGGATAAGACTGTCAATGAACAAATTCATAGGAGATATGTCAAGAGAGAATATCATCCGAAAATCTTTTCTGAAAAGAGGAATGCTTATAAAAACTAGAAATGACTCTGAAACAGCTGATTTAGTAAATAGAATAGCCCCTGAACATTTAGAAATTATGAGCAAGGCATCTAGTAAAATTCTAAGAGAAGTAAGGAATGCTGGTGCAATTTTTCTAGGTGAGAATAGCCCTGAAGTATTTGGAGATTATTGTGCAGGACCGAATCACGTTTTACCTACGTCAGGCTCAGCCCGTTTTTCATCACCATTGGGAGTATATGACTTCCAAAAGAGATCAAGTGTAATTAAATTATCAAAGAAGTTAGCACATCAGTTAAGTGGAATTGCATTTTCTATAGCAACATCGGAAGGACTAGATGCTCATGCTAGAGCAGCTAAGTATAGAGAAGATTCTAATTAGTCGGCATTTTTTGTACTTCTACATTCACTGTATACCTATCGCTACTTCTTTGAATTTCAAACTCGACTAAATCTCCTGGTTGAGATTTTCCAATTATATTTTGCATCTCTTTTATTTTGTCAACTTTAATACCATTAACCTTCCTAATAATATCCCTCGGTTTGATGCCAGAATTTTGAGCTGGGCCTTTTTCATACAGCGCAGAAATCATAATACCATTTCCCCTAAAATTTGGATCAGCAACTATACCAACAAATCCTCTTATCACCTCTCCGAACTCCAGTATTTGCGTTAAAACGTACTTTGCAATATCAACTGGTATTGCAAAACCTATACCGTCTGAGCCACCGCCCTTGGATACTATACTAGTGTTTATCCCGATTAATTCACCATTAGTGTTTACAAGTGCACCACCAGAGTTACCAGGATTAATTGCTGCATCTGTCTGAACATATCTTTGGTATGAATAACCTTCTGGAGAGAGCTCCTTGTCTGTTGCCGATACAATACCTAGTGTAATGGTTTGCCCAACTCCAAGAGGATTACCTATCGCAAGTGAGACGTCTCCAACTCTCACACTATCAATATCACCAAAGATAATTGGACTAAGGTCTTTACCAATCTTTAAAACTGCTAAATCTGTGAAAGGATCAACCCCAATAACTACCGTAGAGTGGTCATTACCCGCATAATCCCTAACAAGTATTTCATTTGAGCCTGCTATTACATGGAAGTTAGTGAGAATATGACCCTGTGAGCTCACTACAATACCGGAACCTTGGCCAGTTGGAACTAAGTCTCTTCTTTTTAACCTTCTCTCATTCGGGTCTATGAAAAAAATATTTTTGTTGAGAGTTTTTTTTGTATAAATGGAAACAACAGATTTATTAACTTTTTTAACTGTATCGTGATAACTTACATTCTTCTGATATGATGAGGATGAAGTGCTTACCTCATTAATTAGAATACTATTATTAAACATATTAGGACCAAACAGGTAGAGGAATCCACCTATTAAGATACCAGTAATTATGTAATTTCTAATTTCTCTCATCAATTAGTACCTAATTTAGATATTCCATTGCGCTATTATAATACATGAAATGACAATCTGTTATAAAATTCCTCTATAACCCAGTTATTACTTGACTCTCAGCTAGCTAGAGGCTATTCTTATAACATATTTTGTGGGTAAAAATACTCATTACCCACACTATATGTGGACGTTTTATATTACCCAATTATTACCCACATACAATAATTGGGCAGATATAACAGGGCCAGATGGTAGGGAGATATGAGCTCATTAACAGACAAAGATATAAAAGCATTGCAACCCAAAGATCATCATTACCGTGTAGCATTGGGTGATGGCCTTTTTCTTTGGATTTCAAGTTCTGGAAAAAAATCATGGCAGTACAGATACCATGTTCACTCAAATAATATCCGCAAAGAAAAAATTTATACAATTGGTGATTTTCAACAGATAAATTTATCACATGCCAGAGAATTACATGCAACACTCAGAAAAGAAGTTTTACAAGGGATCGATATTCAAGCAGTCAAAGTTGAAAAGAAAAAGTCTTACAGTACTTCTCAAGAAAATGCTATGCAAACTACGAGCACCCAACCTACTGTTTCGAATAGACGGAAATTCCTTACTAATATGACTCAGGTTATGGGAGGAATTGGGGGAATTTTTGCGTTGATTCCATTTTTGTCCTCCATGTCACCTAGTGAGAGAGCTAAATCTGCTGGAGCACCTATTGAAATAGATATTTCCTCGCTGCAACCAGGTGCTTATAAAGTCGTAGAATGGAGAGGAAAACCAGTATGGGTCGTAAGGAGAACAAAAAAAATGATTGAGGATACACTTGAAGATGACGAAGTACTCAGAGACCCTCAGTCTGTTGAAGAACACCAGCCGGAGTATACTCAGAATAAATTTAGATCTATTAATCCTGAATACCTTGTGTTACTGGGCGTTTGCACACATTTAGGTTGCTCACCGCTATATAAACCTAGTCCTAAATCAAAAGAGCTTGGATTAGATTGGACCGGCGGGTTTTTCTGCCCATGCCATGGCTCTAAATTTGATTTATCAGGTAGAGTACATAAAGGTGTGCCAGCACCTTACAATCTTGAGGTCCCACCTTACTATTTTGCTTCCGATACAAGGATAATTGTTGGTGAAGATGGAGAGAATGTATAATGAGCAAATTTATTTCATGGATAGATAGAAGATTACCTGTAAGTAATTTTGTGAGAAATCATTTATCTCAATATTACGCTCCTAAAAACTTCAATTTTTTCTATTTTTTTGGGGCTCTAGCTATATTTGTTTTTATTCTTCAAATAGTTACT
>CAJWIW010000053.1 GCA_913041865.1 uncultured Gammaproteobacteria bacterium | reverse complement strand
TGTTGCACTTCATGAGGTTGGTTCTAACAATCCAGACGGCATAGAGATAAAAGATTATAAAAATGACCAAGGAATACCAATCGATGGAGTAGCCTTTCATCCTTATCACACAAGTAAGGATCTTGTGGCCATCATCGCTTTTTTAATGGTATTTTCATTGGTGGTATTCTTTGCTCCAGATATGGGAGGATATTTCTTAGAATATGCAAATTTTGAAAAAGCAAATCCCTCTGCTACACCAGAGCATATTGCGCCAGTATGGTATTTTACTCCATATTATGCCATTTTGAGAGCTGTGCCTGATAAGTTAGGTGGAGCCATAGCTATGGGGTTAGCAGTTCTTCTCCCATTATTTCTACCTTGGCTCGACAGATCAAAGGTTAAATCAATTCGGTATCGAGGTTGGATCTACAAATTCGCACTTACAACATTCGTAATTAGTTTTATATCGCTAGGTGTTCTGGGCGTACTCCCTGCTGATGGAATTTATGTGTCAATGGCCAGATTCTTTAGTGTTCTCTATTTTGCTTTTTTCTTGCTCATGCCATATTACTCTATGATAGATAAAACAAAACCGGTTCCTGATAGGGTTACTTAATTTTTGCTATGAAATTGAGATTTTACATATTATTCACAGCTATTTTCTTCGCTCCAAATGGTCTGCACGCAGCTGTGAAAAAACCATTGATGAATGCAAATAACGACATATATGATATCGAGTCTCTTCAAAGAGGTGCTAGGAACTTTATGAATTATTGTTCGGGTTGTCACTCAGCTGAGTATATTCGATATGATGTCATAGGCGAAGATCTTGGAATTACTCAATCTCAACTTAAAGAATATCTTATGTTCAATGCCCAACAAACTTTCGACACCATAAACGCTTCCATGGGATCCGAAGATGCTTCTGGATGGTTTGGACAAGCACCACCTGATCTCTCACTTGCTGCTCGAGCCAAGGGTACAGACTATATTTATACATTTCTAAAAAGCTTTTATGTTGATGCCACCAGCCCAACTGGTGTTGATAATGTGGTTCTCGCTGGAACAAGTATGCCCAATGTCCTCTGGGAGTTACAGGGACATCAGGAGTACCTGCAGAATGAAAATGAATCAAAGCTTGAGGTATATATCCCAGGTAAAATGAATGAAGAAGAGTTCAATTCATTCCTTAGAGATACCTCTAACTTCCTTGAATATATTAGTGAGCCAGTAAAAATAAAACGACAAGCCCTAGGGGTAAAAGTTCTATTCTTCCTCGCATTTTTTATGATACTTGCCTACTTCCTCAAGAAAGAGGTTTGGAAAGACATCAAGTGAATTTCATTCACACTTTTTTGTTATATTAAAGTTAAATTAAATAGAGGATCTATATGTCAGTAATCGCAAATCGAAGATCAATTATGAATCTTTTTTCTGGGCCGACCTGTATCCACAGTCATCGAACACGAATAGTATTAGCAGAAAAAAATATAAACATTGATATAAAAAGTGTTAAAGGACCTGATCTCCCTGAGGATTTAATTGATGTTAATCCATATCATAATCTTCCAACTTTAATTGACAGAGATCTTGTTCTTTATGATTCTCGAGTGATCATTGAGTATTTAGATGAGAGATTTCCTCATCCACCTCTGATGCCTGTTGACCCTGTGGTAAGAGCTCAATTTAGAATGGCTTTACATAGAATTGAAAATGATTGGTACAGCTTGGTTGAGGATTTTTCATCAGAGAACGAGGCAAAACTTGCCACCAAACCAAAAAAACTTCTCAAAGAGAGCATTCTTTCAGTGATCGATCTCTTTTCTTTAAAAGACTATTTTATTAGTGACGATTTCTCTCTTGTTGATTGCACCATTGCTCCGATTCTCTGGCGACTCCCTGTTTATGGTATAGATCTTGGTACAGATTCAGCTTCAATTGAAAAATACACGGATAGAGTTTTCAATCGTCCCTCTTTCCAAAGCAGTTTGAGTGAATTAGAACAAGAGATGAGGCTGTGAATTTCTTAGTTACATAAAACTTCATGGAAGATAATACAATATCAAAAAAACCATACTTCAATAGAGTGATGTTCGAATGGATCAGCGATAATGGACACACGCCTCATTTGCTGATTGACGCTTTCTTTGACAATATCAGTATCCCGAAAAGTTTGTGGAGAATGAGAGGATTACTTTTAATATAAGCTCCTCTGCAACGAGAAATCTAACTATTGACTCTGATGTTATCACTTTTGACGCGAGATTTGATGGCAAATCAATGAGTGTTCAGTTTCCTCCAGAGGCAGTAATAAATATATATGCTAGAGAAACTAGCGAAGGCATGGCTTTTCAGTCTGAATCAGATGCTATGAAAAATGGGCTCAATAAAAAATATGTAGAGAGAGATAAAGCCTCGCATTTAAAATTGGTAGAGTGAAAATTACTGTAAATAAGCTGATGTTTTCATCTAATCAGACACTTCTGTTTTTCCGTTTATAAGTTTTGCCCAGGCTAATCTTCTCCTTATTTTATTTTCACTGTCCACATATAATTGACCTGTAGCACCATTAAACTCTTCTATGTAATTATTTTTTTGATTTGCGAGCTTTGATGTCAGAAAATATGCGTCATACCCCATAGCATTCTGACGACTTTGAATAGCATCACCGGGCCAAAATTTCATTAGCCTGGAGGGAAGATCTCTAAGCCAGCTTTGCTGATCAATAACCCATGGAGCATCTGTAAATATTACGCCCTCAAGATCATCCATATTTTCTCTCAATGAAAATATATTTGATGTAGAGTAGATTGGGATAGGGTCATCGCCAGATAGATGATAGTCTAATTGTGATTTAAGTAGCTTGGCATTTGTAATATCTGTGGCAAGTAAAAATATAAAATCAATATCTTGTCTTCGACGTGGCTCAAAAGCGATGAACTCACCTAAATTTGCAGACAGTCTTCTATGCCGATTTTCACTATTATTGATAATTAAAAGCTCTTTAAGCTCATCAGAGAAATCTTGATTTTCTGGATTATAAAATTGATCATCCAGAATAACACCACCCATTGATTCAAATGTGGATTTATAAATATCCCTTAAGTCTCTACCAAGATCATTGTTGGGCATTATGATAGCTCCTAAACTATTTCCATCACTTACGACTTTATTTGAAGTTGAAATTACTTCATCGAGTGACGATAGAGAAAATTGGTACATACCAATTGTATATACTTCATCATTTTGGGGAGAATTTAATGCAAGCACGGGAATATTGAAAGCTATCTTTTCAGATAATTCAGTTACAGATTCCTGCAATAGTGGTCCAATAACAAACTCGGCTCCTTCATCTACCGCTTTATCATAGGCATCTATAATGCTCTCATATGACTGTGTATCGTAGATATTTATTGAATGTATTTTTTGATCTGATGTTATAAGTGAATAATGTGCACTTAAAAATCCAATGAGAACAGACTCACCCTCTCTCTTGTATTCCCCACTCAGGGGTAATAAAAGAGCTACTCTATTTGGAAAATCATCGAGATCTGATCTAGGAGAAGATAAACTTGCATCACGCATTTTTGGTAATACGATTACTTCTGTTTGGATATTTTCATTTATATTTATACTCGAGGAGGTGCATCCTATGATTAGATAATTAAAAAATATTAATTGAATTATTATTTTGATTCTTTTTTTCATGGTTTCCGTATTCTAAATTATTTAATAATGATAATTTATCTTGTTATAAAAGAAAAAATTATGTTGCAATTTAATCATGAGAAATAAGCACTCAGATACGGGACAATTGTTTGTTGTAGCCACACCAATTGGTAATAGAGGTGATATCACGAATCGAGCTCTAGAGATATTATCAGAGTGTGACATAGTTGCAGCAGAAGATTCGCGTAATACAAATACATTGTTAGCTTTCTATGGAATAAAAAAGAAAATATATTCTATACATGAACACAACGAGGAAAGAGTCTCTAAGAAACTATACAAGAAGCTTTTGAGTGGTTCTTCTATAGCTCTCGTGTGTGACGCAGGCACACCATGTATAAGTGACCCAGGCTATCGATTGATTAAATTAGCTCATGAAGAGGGAATTAAAACTTTTCCAATTCCTGGTCCAACTTCAGTTATTGCGGCTCTCTCTGTTTCAGGGTTAGCATCAGATAGATTTTGTTTTGAAGGATTTCTTCACCCTAAAAGCGAGAAAAGAAAGTCTAGATTAAAAAAGTTAGTGTATGACAACAGAACTATCATTTTTCTAATATCAGTGCATAAGATTGAGGAGAATATTAAGGATATTATTTCAATCTTCGGAGGCCACCGACGATGTTTTCTCGCGAGGGAAATGACCAAGCTTCATGAACAATACATTAGAACTGACCTTGATAATTTGTTCACATCCATGAAAAAAGATGAAATTAAGAAGAAAGGAGAATTTGTTCTTGTCGTAGAAGGAGTCAATGAGAAGAGTGATACGTCAGATATATTGCTAGCAAAAAAGATTCATGAGGAGCTCTCTGGAGTTTTATCTAATAATAGGCTAATAAACTTGATTATGAAAACTACAGAACTGAAGCGAAATGACATTTACGAGCTTTTATTGGACTTAAAAAAAAATTAGAGAATACTCGTTGAGTTATTCGCTTTATTCAATTACCTGGCAGCCTCTTAAAGAAAAATATCTGATTGTTGATGTGACTAATTATTTATATAATTTCATATCATTTTATCACTCTATAGTTTTGAGTATGGATAAATAATTATACGCAATCGAAAAAAGGTTTAGATACATGATCTTAGAAGACCAAAATATACTAATTTCAACTGCTGCATTAATTGCATTTATCCATACCATAATCGGACCAGATCACTATCTAGTTTTTGTAGCTCTAGGGAAAGCAAGGGACTGGAGCATGGCAAAAATACTCAAATATGCAACTATTTGCGGTATTGGCCACATACTAAGTTCAATAATAATAGGATTTTTAGGGATATTTTTTGGGATTGAATTGGTTAAATTAGTCAATCTTGAAGAATCTCGTGGGCTGCTTTCAGGATGGATGCTATTATTTTTTGGCCTTATTTACTTTGTGTGGGGATTAACAAAACTAAGGATACATAAAAACAAAAAAAATCTTTCAGGTGATCATAGATATGTCAACTCACAAAAAAGATTCCTCAATATAACACCATGGGCATTATTCATAGTCTTCGTCTTAGGTCCATGTGAGGCACTAATCCCATTATTCATGTATCCAGCTATAGAGGCAGATATGATGTTGGTCTTACAGGTAGCACTTGTATTCGGAGTTGTTACATTGCTTACAATGTTATTTTCCGTTTTTTTGTTATTGAAAGGTTTAAATATGTTTAGATTTAATTCTTTTGAAAGATATTCTCATGTTATCGCAGGAGCATCCATCATTCTATGTGCTTCTACAATAAATTTTTTAGGGTTATAAATTAGCGAATTGTGAGATTGATCTTATAGTTGAGATTCAGATGCTCAACATTTGATATGAACTATAGATACAGGAATCTCTGAGAAAAAAACTGTATCTTTATGAAAATATTCAGTACTCTTCCAACCATGAGTTGGCCTTGCAATCGCTGGTGATAAATATCACGAGAGGAAAGTCCGGGCTCCTTCGGAAAAAGTGCCAGGTAACACCTGGAGGGTGTGAACCCATGGATAGTGCAGCAGAAAATATACCGCCTAAGTACTCAAGTACCGGTAAGGTTGAAATGGTGTGGTAAGAGCACACCGCATAACAGGTAACTGATTATGGCAAGGCAAACCCCGTCTGGAGCAAGACCAAATAGAGACCCTTAAGTTCGTCCTGACTGGGTCAGGGTAGGTTGCTTGAATTTTACGGCGACGTAAAATCTAGATGAATGATTATCCAAGACAGAACCCGGCTTATAGGCTGACTCACCCTTACGTCGAGATTAATTTCTTTTTTTAACTTTTCTTTGATGCGTCTAGAATGGTGTAAATTCTAGTAGATTTTTACTAGCATTTTATTAAAAAGTGTGTAAAAGTGTGCAAAAGTGCAAGATAATGTAAAGTTTATAAATGCTTGCTTTGAACTATATGACTTTAGGAATATACGGAACTAGCGCACTAACTCTTGATACAAAGGGTAGGATCGTGATACCTGCAAGGTATAGAGAACTTTTGCGTAAAAATTGTGAAGGCGAGATGGCAATCACGAGAGATCCACAATATCCTGCACTGATAATTTACCCCGGTAGGGTGTGGAAAGAAATATCTCAAAAATTTGAAGCTCTTGGGGGTTTAAATCAAAAGGTAAGATCTATGCAGTGGAAGATCTTAGGAAATGCCTTAGTATCTGAATTTGAGGTTGGTGAGAGGATGAATTTACTGATTCCACAAATTCTTCGAGATTTTGCAAATTTGGCTCCCAAGGAACATGTATCTCTAGTAGGTATGGGCTCTAAGTTTGAATTATGGAGCGCAGATAATTGGGACAAAAAACAATCTGGTCTTCAAATACCAGGCGAGGAACTGATTGATAATCTACCTTCAGTTTTAGAGGAGATACCATTTTGACGGGAGCTAGTCATCAAGCTGTGATGGTAGACGAAGTACTAGAAAATCTTGTCTTTAAAGAGAATGGAAAATATGTTGACTGTACATTTGGAGCAGGAGGGCATTCTCGGGAAATTTTAAATAGAATAAGTAAATCAGGAACTTTAATCTCAATTGATAAAGACCAAGTAGCTGTTGAAAA
>CAJWIW010000052.1 GCA_913041865.1 uncultured Gammaproteobacteria bacterium | reverse complement strand
AAAGTAGAGTTCTCCACCTTCTACTTTTTAGTGTATCTTGTATTTGTTTTAAAAATGCAGTTGATTCTCCCCATTTTCGTTCCCATGTTGTAGCGAAATGTAATATTGCCCGTTGATTTGGATTTGCCACCATGTATTCCGTACCATTCTCAGTTTCTTTCGAACCATAGATAAGGGGGCGAATACCATCTGGGTCACGGAACGCTAAAATACCGTAGCCAGTAATCAAGGCAACTACCGCATAACCACCTTCGATACGCTTATAAACTCGCTCTAAGGCGTTAAAAATATCGTCAGGAGTTGGTACTAATTTACCCTCTTCATGAAGTTCATGCGCCAAGACGTTAACTAATACTTCAGAGTCAGATGTAGTGTTAATGTGACGAAGATCCGACTCAAATACTTCCTGCTTTAACTTAGCCGTATTGGTAAGGTTGCCGTTGTGGGCCAACGAAATACCGTAAGGAGAGTTCACATAAAACGGCTGAGCTTCAGCGGAACTCTCAGCAAAACCAGCTGTCGGATATCTCACATGACCAATGCCAGTATGGCCACGTAATCTCTCGATATGCTTTTTTTCAAATCCGTCTCTTACCAAACCCAGAGATTTTCGAAGTAATATTTTACCACCATCGTTGGTTAGAATCCCAGACGCATCTTGACCTCTGTGTTGTAATACAGTTAGCGCTTCATAGATATCATGAACAACTGCACTCTCACCATATACTGCTACGATACCACACATAACTATATATTAAGCCCCATATCATCAAATAATGAACCTGTATCGCTAAGATACTTGTTGATTATACCATCAAAAAACAATATGTATTCAGATTCTTGATATAATATGTTATCCCTAAAATCAGTCAAATCCAGAATGAAAATAGTAATTATTACAAAAACTGATCCTTTGAGTAACCCAAAGAACAAACCTAAAATCCTATTAAAAACTCCTAAACCAAAAAGACCTATCATTTTTGATAATAAAAATCCGAGTATAGCAGATACAATAAATGTCGAAAAAAAAATTAAAATAAAAGCAAGAATTTTAGAAATTTGTGAATTATTCAAATAACCATCTATAATATCGGTTGGTATGTAAAGGTAATTTGCGGAAACATATATTGCTAGCGCCCAGCATATAAAAGAGATTAACTCTGTTATAAAGCCTCTTACCAATCCATAGAATCCCCAGAATAATAAAAAACATGTAATGATTAAATCGGTTTCAATCACTGACTAACTATCTCTTGTATGGTTACATTGATTGATGTGTTTTTCTTGATCTTTTTTTGCATATCAAGAGCGATTTGTCTGTCTAAAAATGGTCCTATTGCTTCTTTTTGTTTATTATCTATTCTTGATTTAACCTTAATAGTATTTTCTAAACCCATTTTCTTTAATAAAGCAGTGTTTTGATCTCCGTCATCCGATTGTATTAAAAGTACCCATGACCTTCTAAGAGATTTTCTTTCTTCTGCATTTGGTACTTCTTCAATTTCATAGTCTATATCCTCTGTATTAATATCTCTATTAATAGGTATCTCAAGGGAATAAGTTATATTTTTCATATTTGAAAAATACGAAATGGTTGGTTCATAAAATAAATAAACAGGAGTTACCGCAAATACAAAAATTATGTATAAAGTCTTTTTATTCATTCAATGATTTTTTCTCAGCATGTCTTTGGTAACTCATAAATTCTGAAACTGTATAAAATGAGCCATATACTATTAATCTATCATTAAAATACAATGCTTCATACGCTGCTTCAAAAGCATTGTTCATATTTTCATAACATATAATCTTATCATCACCAACAAGACTCTTAACTCGTTCTTTTATTTCAGATGAATTCATTCCTCTTGTACTATCTACTGTTCCGACAAACCATTTTTCAATTATTGGAGCCAAGGGTTTAATTAATGTATATGCATCTTTGTCATTAAGAAGACCTATTACGGCATACGTTTTCTTTTTATCTTCTTTATTCAAATTATCAAATAGTTTGATGGCAGAATCTTCATTGTGTGCAACATCAATTATTACCTCTGGGTATTTGCTACACTTCTGATATCTACCCATGAGTGACACATTTCTTAAGCCTGCAGACAAAGATGGTTCATTTTTAAGAATACCTGGATCAATGAATTCAATAGCTTGTAGAGCTGCAGAAGCATGATTATATTGAAAATCACCTGTTAAAGGTAAGAGTGGCAATTTAATTTGAGCACCGTTTTTTCCTCTCCATTTCCAATGATCACTATAAATATTATGAGAAAAATGTTTTTGGCCAAAAACAAAGGTGACATTATTTGTTTGAGCATTTGAGAGTAGTGTTGCCGGAGGGTTAGATCCTGCAAATATAGAATAACACGATGACCTCATCACGCCTGCTTTCTCATTTGCGATACTATCAATACTAGAACCAAGGAATTCTGTATGATCGATTCCAATAGAAGTTATGATTGATAGATCTGAGTCGATAATATTGGTTGCATCTAATCTACCTCCTAGCCCGACCTCAAGTAGGGCATAATCCAAATCCTGTTTACTGAATATGTAGAATGCTGCAAGTGTTGCAAATTCAAAATAGGTCAATGTGGTATCACCACGAGCATCATCAATAATCTTAAATGCCTTTAGCAAAGATTCATCATCAATATTTTGCTTTGATATCTTTATTCTCTCGTTATATTTAAGTATATGTGGTGATGTAAATGATCCAACTTTATAATTAGATTCATGAAGGAGACTCTCGAGAATGGCAACAGTTGATCCTTTGCCATTCGTCCCAGCTACAATAATAGTCTTTTTTGCTATCTTATGGATATTTAATTTGTCATATACAGATTTTATTCTTTCAATTTTAAAATCAATATTCTTTGGATGAAGGTCCTGTTGCCAATTTAACCATTCGTCTAGCGATTTAAATTGATTCTTCATTTTCTATATTACTCATTAACGAAACTATAATAGTTGATATCTTTTCTTTCTGTTCGTTTCTATTAAGTATAAAGTCAATAGCTCCATGGTCTTGGAGAAACTCACTTCTTTGGAAACCATTTGGTAGTTTCTCTCCAACTGTCTGCTCTATTACTCTTGGCCCTGCGAAGCCAATAAGTGCATTCGGTTCAGCAATATTGATGTCTCCAAGCATGGCAAGACTTGCAGAGACTCCACCCATTGTAGGATCTGTCATAACAGATATATAAGGTAGTTTATTTTCAGAAAGTTTGTTAAGTGATGAGCTTGTTTTTGCCATCTGAAATAGAGAAAAAAGCGACTCTTGCATTCTTGCGCCACCACTTGCAGAAAAACATAAAAGTGCAGAAGATGTATCTATGCATCTGTTAATTGCCTTTGAAAATTTTTCACCTACAACGGATCCCATTGAGCCGCCGAAAAAAGAATATTCAAAAAAACACGCAATGACTGGAACTTTATTCACCTTGCCCTCGTAAACGACTAAAGCATCTACCTCACCTGTTTTTTTTTGAGTTGATGAAAGCTTATCTTTATATTTTTCTTTGTCTTTAAAGCCCAACATATCTATAGGCTTAATATCTGTTAGGATTTCATGTTTATCATCTCTGTCTAAAATAACGTCAGCTCTTTTTCTAGCAGATATTCTTCCATGATGATTACACTTTGGGCAAACATTCAGATTTTTCTCAAATTCAGCACGATAGATAACCGTTTCACAGTTTGTACATTTATGCCAAAGTCCTTCAGGTACAGATGCCTTGCTTTCCTTATTAGCACGTATCCTTGATGGTAATATTTTGTCAAGCCAGCTCATTTATTTACTATTGAAGTTTTAATTTTCTCTGCATATTTATTGATATTATTAACCATTCTTTGTTTATTATGAAGATTTTCTTCAATTATTTTTACAAATGAACTTCCGATTATAACACCATCAGATATTTGTGATATTTTCTTGGCTGTTTGCTTATCTTTTATTCCAAAACCAACAACAACTGGCAGATCATTCTTATTAATTTTTTTGATCTTGTTAATATTTTTTTCTATTAATTTGACATTAGAAATCTTAGAACCCGTGATGCCTTTGAGTGAAACATAATATAAGTAACCTTTAGATGATTTTATTATAGTCTCTAATCTTGATTTACTAGTAGTTGGTGATGCCAGATGAATGTTGCAAATATCATTCTCTTGCAATACAGATGATAATACTAATGATTCTTCAGGAGGTGAATCAACAACAAGTACACCATCAACACCTGATTGAACAGCTTCTTTACTAAACTTTTTATATCCTAGATTTTCGATTGGGTTCAAATAACCCATTAATACGACTGGAGTTGTTTTATTTTTTTTTCTGAATTTAGAACAAACACTAAAGACATCATTTAGATTTGTATTTTTTTTGAGCGATCTTTCGATTGATTTTTGTATTACAGGTCCATCTGCAATTGGATCCGTAAAAGGCACGCCTAACTCAATTAGATCAACGCCAGAGTTGACAAGAGTATTCATTATCTTGATGGTTGTATTTACATCAGGATCACCACATACTACGTATGCAATGAATACTTTTTTTTTATTATTTCTAAAAGTTTTCTGAATCCTATTCATAGAGTCATTTGGGTCATTTTTGCAATAGTGTCTATGTCTTTATCTCCTCTTCCAGATAAATTAATCAAAATATTTTTATTTTTACGTTTCTTAGCAATCCTAAATGCATATGCTAGAGCATGCGCTGTTTCTAACGCAGGTATAATTCCTTCTTTTTCAGTTAGGTAGTAAAATGCTTTTAATGCCTCTTTATCTGTTACAGATACATATTTCACACGCTTGTTATCTTTAAGCCATGAGTGCTCTGGGCCCACTCCAGGATAATCTAATCCAGCTGAAATAGAGTGTGTTGATTGAATCTGTCCATTCTCGTCTTCCATAATATAAGTTCTGTTTCCATGAAGAACACCTGGTTTTCCTCTGTTAAGCGGAGCGGCATGCTTGCCAGTTGAAAGGCCATACCCACCGGCTTCAACACCGACTATTTCAACATCATCGTTTAAGAATGGGTGAAATAATCCGATGGCATTTGATCCACCTCCAACACACGCAACTAGTATATCTACTTTCTTTTTATATATAGATGTCATCTGCTTTTTTGACTCATACCCTATGATAGATTGGAAATCTCTGACAATCATTGGATATGGGTGCGGGCCAGCAACTGAGCCTATTACATAATGTGTATTATCAACATTTGAAACCCAATCTCTAAGTGCCTCATTAAGCGCATCTTTAAGTGTTCTAGATCCTGAAGTAACAGGAATAACTTCTGCGCCAAGTAATTTCATTCGATAAACATTTATTTTTTGTCTTTCAATATCTTCTTCCCCCATATATACAACACACTTGAGGTTATATTTTGCGCATGCAGTTGCAGTAGCAACTCCATGTTGCCCAGCTCCTGTTTCAGCAATTATTCTTGTTTTTTTCATTGCTTTTGCCAGAAGAACTTGACCCATTGCATTATTGATTTTATGGGCTCCAGTGTGATTCAAATCCTCTCTCTTAAGATAAATATGGGAAGATCCCAGTTCTTTACTAATTCTTGATGCATAATATATTGGGGTTGGACGTCCGACATACATAGTTAATTCTTTTGTTAACATTTGTCTGAACTTAGCTGATTTAGCAATTGTGGTATAAGCTTTTAATAATTCTTTCAGAGGATAAATTAATGTTTCAGAAACAAACATACCTCCGTATTCATCGAAATGGCCATCTTTATTTGGTAATTTAGGTAAATTAACTTTCTTCATTATCTAACTATCATTTGTCCTCACAATATTTACAAAATGCTCCATTTTCTCATGATCTTTTTTGCCAGTATTATACTCTAGGCCACTGCTAACATCTAAACCCTTGGGTTTGTATGTTACCAATAAATCGTTGATGTTATCAAGATTTAATCCGCCAGCTACTAGGTATTTACTAGTTTTAATTATATCTTGTAAAGATTGCTCGTTAATAAGTTTTGACCAGTCAAATTTTATACCTGTACCGCCTTTCTGATCGGATATCTCGGTGTCAAATAGAGTTATTGCTGCATTCTTGATCAACATTTGATCAACTACAATTTTTTCTGACCCAATATGTATAGTCTTAATGAAGGGCATATTAAAAGATTTGCAGTATTCATAGCTCTCAGAACCGTGAAATTGTAAATAATCTAACCTCAGAACACTCTTAATTTCGTTCACCTGCTCAACTGGTTGATCCATAAATACGCCTACAAGCGGTTTAGTAATTTTAAGAGATGATATTTCTTTTAATCTCTCTCCATTTATAAACCTTGGGCTTTTAGGTGTAAATATTAACCCAAGGAGATCAACATCAAGTGAATCTGCATACACTAAATCATCAATTATATTTAATCCACAAAATTTAATGCAAGTCCTACTCATCGATCTATTTTAACATGTTTGAGTAAATTTAAATATCTAGATGGAGATCCTAAATTTATCACTTAAGTCAATACTATATTGGCCAGGGTATCTTATTTTTAAAAGGTATAAACCATGGGGTGGGACGCTTAAGCCTATTTTCCTTCTATCACAAGCTTCAATGAGAGGATTTACATCTTTCAAATATATTTTTCCAGTTCCAACGTCAATCAGGAAACCAACAATATTTCTTACCATATGATACAAAAAACTATTTGCGGTGATATCAATTATAATTATATCTTTTTTTGATTTAATAGTTATTGCTTTGATAGTTTTT
>CAJWIW010000051.1 GCA_913041865.1 uncultured Gammaproteobacteria bacterium | reverse complement strand
TTCTGCTTTATTCATTTGTACCTCTACTTTGTGTGCGTTTGATATTTGTTATTTTGTTAATTAAATAGAATATGTCTATTCTAAAAAAACTAAGTTTTAATTATTTTACAGCATTTTGCTAAATGTAGATATAAATCAATGCGTTTTTTGAGCATTTACATATAAAAAAAAATGTGTTAGTGCGGCAGCCTTTTTGTGGAAGTAGGTTTTGATTTTTTATCTTGAACAGACGATTTTTTACTTACTGATTTATTTTTAGAGGGTTTACTTTTTAAGGCAATAGCAAAAACTTCATCAACTAACTTTACAGGTGTGATTTTAAGTCCTTTTTTAACATTATCAGGTATTTCTATGAGGTCCTTCTCATTATCTTTAGGAATAAGGACTTCTTTAATGCCTCCTCTTAGTGCAGCCAAGAGTTTTTCCTTCAGACCGCCGATTTCCAAAACCTCGCCCCTGAGAGTAATTTCACCAGTCATAGCAACATCAGATCTAACCGGTGTATTTGATAGCGAGGATGCGACAGCAAGAGCCATACTGATTCCTGCGCTAGGTCCATCTTTTGGTGTAGCGCCCTCTGGAACATGGATATGAATGTCTTTGTTATCATAGAATTGCGTATCTATGCCTAGCGATGACGATCTAGTTCTTACTACAGTAATCGCAGCTTTAATCGACTCCTGCATTACATCTCCTAGCTTTCCAGTTTGTGTCACTTTTCCCTTACCATTCATTAATGCGCATTCGATTCTTAAAAGTTCACCGCCAACGGAGGTCCAAGCTAGACCATTAACTTGACCAATCATATCTTTTTTATCGATACTGCCGAAACTATAGGATTTTACCCCAAGATAATTTGATAAATTCGATGGGTTTACTTTAACAGTTGAGGTCGGAGAGTTTGTCATAATCTCTTTAACTACTTTTCTGCATATTTTTGATATGGCTCTATCTAAACCACGAACTCCTGCTTCTCGTGTGTAAGAACGTATTATGTCTCTTATTACTGGAATGGTAATTGAGAGCTCTTTTGACTTAAGCCCATTCTGCTTAAACTGCTTCATTAATAAGTACTTCTTAGCGATATCTACTTTTTCGTCTTCAGTGTAACCCGGTAATCGAATGACTTCCATTCTATCTAGTAACGGAGTAGGAATCGAATCAGTTGAATTTGCAGTTGCAATAAACATTACATCAGACAAGTCAAAATCTATCTCTAGATAATGATCATTAAAAGCGAAATTTTGCTCAGGGTCTAAAACTTCTAAAAGGGCAGATGATGGATCTCCTCGAAAATCCATTGCCATTTTATCGATTTCATCAAGAAGAAATAGAGGGTTTTTTGTCTTTACCTTACTGAGGTTCTGAATAACCTTACCTGGCATTGATCCTATGTATGTTTTCCTATGGCCTCTGATTTCGGCCTCATCTCTAACACCACCTAGTGACATCTTTATAAATTTTCTATTAGTTGCTCTAGCTATAGAAATACCAAGTGATGTTTTACCAACACCTGGTGGACCAACAAGACATAAAATTGGTCCTTTCAGTTTCTGAACCCGTTTGTTAACTGCAAGATATTCTAATATTCGTTCTTTAACTTTTTCTAAGCCGTGATGATCTTCATCTAATATCTTTTCTGCGTGAGTTATATCACTATTGACTTCTGTCTCAGTTTTCCATGGCAAGTTCAGGACAGTGTCAATATAGTTTCTTACAACAGTGGCCTCTGCCGACATAGGCGACATCATTTTGAATTTGTTAAATTCAGAGGTAATTTTTTCTTTTGCCTCTTTTGATAATCCTGCAGACTCAATTTTCTTCTCTATCGCATCAAAATCATTAGGCTCCTCACCGATTTCACCTAATTCTTTTTGGATAGCTTTCATTTGTTCATTCAAATAGTATTCTCGCTGACTTTTTTCCATTTGTTGCTTAACACGACCACGAATTTTTTTCTCAACTTGAAGAACGTCTAACTCTGAATTCATTGTTTTTATTAGATATTCAACGCGAGCTTTTGTATCCACTATCTCCAGTACCTCTTGTTTTTCCTCGAGCCTCATCGTCATATGCGCTGCTATGCTATCAGAGAGTTTTGATAAATCTTCAACACCAGCTATAGAAGAGAGTACCTCTGGTGGTATTTTTTTATTAAGCTTAACGTACTGATTAAATGTATCTTCAAGAGTTCTGCTCAGAGCATCTTCGTGTGTAGAAGGTAACCGACTCGACGGTGTCATCTCTAAATAATCTGCATATAATGAACCATCTACACTGGAAAGTTTATTAATTTGGGCTCTGGATGAACCTTCTACTAGCACTTTCATTGTTCCATCAGGTAATTTTAACAATTGAAGGATCGTAGCTAGACAGCCAATGCTATACAACTCATTTTCATTAGGATCATCTACATCTGGAGACTTCTGCGTAATTAGTAGTATATGTTTGTCGAACTCATTCATAGAGTCTTCAAGGGATTTTATAGATTTCTTTCTACCTACAAATAATGGCACCACCATATTTGGGTAGACAACTACATCTCTAAGAGGAAGTACTGGTATTTGTTTTTTACTCATAACAACATCGAAAATTATCTAACTATTTCTAATATATGGGTCTACCCGTATATATTCAACTTAATCTTTCGAATTAACCTTTGTTTTATTTTTACCATAAATAAGCAAGGGTTTATTAGACGACTCTATTACAGACTTGTCTATGACTACTTTGTCAATATCATCAGCAGAGGGTAAGTCATACATTGTATCTAAAAGTGTCTTTTCTAATAACGTGCGGAGTCCTCTAGCGCCTGTTTTTCGCTCCATAGCTTTCCTAGCTATACTTAATAACGCATCTTCTCTAAACTCTAGATCGCATTCTTCCATTTGGAATAATCTTTGATATTGTTTGATTAGTGCATTCTTGGGCGTTGTGAGTATTTTTACTAATGATTCTTCATCTAATTCTTCTAAAGTTGCTATAACGGGCAATCTACCAACAAACTCAGGTATTAGTCCATACTTTATCAAATCCTCTGGCCCTACAGTGTTTAGCATTTCTGCTAGACTAACTTTCGTCGTTATATCTCTAACATTTGCACCAAACCCGATACCTGATTTATCAGTTCTGTCTTGGATAATCTTATCCAGCCCAGAAAAAGCACCACCTACTATGAATAAGATATTAGACGTATCTACCTGGAGGAATTCCTGCTGGGGGTGTTTTCTTCCTCCTTGTGGTGGTACTGAAGCAACTGTACCCTCGATGAGCTTGAGGAGTGCTTGTTGTACACCCTCACCTGATACATCTCTTGTAATCGACGGATTGTCAGATTTTCTTGATATTTTGTCTATTTCATCGATGTACACAATTCCTGTCTGCGCTTTCTCGACATCATAATCACACTTCTGCAGTAATTTTTGAATAATATTTTCAACGTCTTCACCAACATATCCAGCCTCAGTCAGCGTTGTTGCGTCTGCTATTGTGAAAGGAACATTTAAGAGTCGAGCAAGTGTCTCAGCTAAAAGTGTTTTGCCTGAACCTGTGGGCCCAATTAGTAAGACATTGCTTTTATTTAACTCTACTTCTGTTTTAGTAGCCTTCGAGTTTAACCTTTTATAATGATTGTAAACGGCTACAGATAGTACTTTTTTTGCATGATTCTGACCAATGACATATTCATCTAGTATATTTTTAATTTCATGAGGTTTTGGTAGATTCTTCCTAGTTTTAAGGGATTTTTCTTCTAATTCATCTCTTATAATTTCGTTACATAAGTCGACACATTCATCACATATAAATACTGATGGGCCAGCTATGAGCTTACTTACTTCGTTCTGATTTTTACCACAAAATGAACAATGTAGTAGTTTATTGGAATCTTTCGTGTTGGTATCCATTATTAAAAATTATACCTTTCTTTTCGAAAAATGTAAAAATTATCAGTAAAACACTAGTTATGAAGTGGTTTTGACTTCTCTTGATTCCAGGATATCATCAATTATCCCATATTTCTTAGCGTCTTCGGCAATCATAAAATTATCCCTTTCGGTATCGTTTTGGATCTTTTTAAGAGTTTGTTTTGTATGTTTAGAGAGGATTTCATTAAGTCTTGACCTAATATTAAGTATTTCTTTGGCCTGAATATCAAAATCTGTAGCTTGTCCTTGAAAGCTGCCTAATGGTTGGTGAATCATAACGCGAGAATTTGGTAGCGCATATCGTTTTCCATCTTTACCGCCTGCTAGTAATATTGCTCCCATGCTCGCGGCTTGACCGACACAAAGCGTACTAACATCTGGTTGAATGAATTGCATAGTGTCATAGACAGACAAACCCGCAGTCACAGAACCCCCAGGTGAATTTATATAAAGACTGATATCTTTAGTAGGATTCTCAGACTCTAGAAATAATAACTGTGCCACAACTAGATTAGAGCTAATATCATCTATTGGCCCAATTACGAAAATTATTCTCTCTTTGAGTAATCTTGAGTAAATGTCGAAAGCTCTTTCCCCTCTCGGTGTTTGTTCCACTACCATTGGTACAAGATTATTTTTGATCTTATCGCTCATATTTCAGTTCACTATTTCGTTAAATTGCATTTTTACCTTAGATTTTTTACACTTACTAATCAACAAGTTGATTATACCATCTTCTATTATTTTATGCTTGATTTGATTAGCTAGATTATTGTCTTCTTTTAACTTAGACATGATCTCATTTTTATTTGGATCATTCGATTGACTAACATAACTTAATACATCCTGATTAGTAGCAGAGATTTTATTTATTTCAGCTATTTTCCTGTAAATAATATTTAGACGTACACGCTTAAGTGCTATCGTGTTAAGTTCAATTGTAGTCTTATCATCTAATTCTCTCATCATGCCTTCATATTGTTTTCTGATATTTTTTACTTCATCATCCAAAAGATATTTCGGTGTATCAAATGACATCTCACTAAGAAGTTTATCGTTAATAGATGCAATCATATTTTGTTTTATTCTATTCCCAAGTTCTATTTTCATTTGCTCGTTCACACTCTGCTTAAACTCATCATCAGAAGAATTAGTAAGTCCGAGCTTAGCATAGAAATCTTGATTGAGTTCAGGAATTACTCCTGAAAATATCTGTTTAATTTTTATCTTGTAAGTAATATTTTTCCCCGAGATTTTTTTATCTGGATAAGATAGTGGCATTTTAAAATCAAAAGACATCTCCGAATCTTTTTTTTGCTTGATGCAGTTTTTATAAAATAGATTAAATAGATTCACTGTTGACTCATCTCCTTTTACTTCCTCACCGATTACAAATACAAAATCATCTCTTGATAATTCGGTATTTGGTGTGGAGCCAACAAATGCTTTGTAATCGATTATTACCTTATCTCCCTCATTAGATAAATCAGTTTTCTCCTCCCATTTTATATGCTGTTTTCTTATGTTTGCAATGACATCCATCACATCATCATTCGAAATATTTACATCAGGCTCATCAATTGTGATTTCTTCAATATTTTTTAATTTAAATTCTGGATAAATTTCGAATTCTACATTGTACTGTAAATCAGATTTCGACGATCCCTCATCTACAATATTTATTTGATGCGGGCTTGCAGGGTGTAAATCTTTTTCTGATAGAACTTCTGCTAGTGAATGATTGATCAAAAAACCAAGAGTATCTGAATGAATGTTTTTACCAAATTTTGCTATGATTACATTCTTAGGGGCCTTACCTTTCCTAAAGCCGGAAATACTTGAATTATTAGTATAACTCGCTAATGATGCATTATATTTTTGATTATAATCCTCTTTATCAACAACAATATTTAGACATCTAAATAGCCCATCTGTTTTTGTTATCTTTACAACTTTTTTCATTCAAGCTTTACTTATATTTTTGACGATTTGATTAATAAAATACTCTATAGCAATTTGTGCATTATCAAATTTTTCAACAGACGACTCATTTTCTTCCAGTTCTGTATTTTGATATATTACACATTCCCAAATTTCTTTATTCTCATTGATTTCTGTCAATGATAGGCTTACAGATCTGCACAGAGCAGTTCCATACTGGCTTGTAGCAAATGGCATATCAAGAATGATAGTAAAATCGTTAATTTTCTTTAATCTTTCTCTAATTTTTTTATTAGCCAAATATTTTGATAGACCATTATTAAATCGTCTAGTCCGCTCATCGTGTAAAGATTTAAGATTGACGCTTACAGTTTGTCTGTCAATCGATGCTTTCTGTGTTTTTTTCGCAAGTTTTTTTTTAAACTCGTTAATAAATACTTTACCCATTCCTATTCCTGCAATTAAATTTAATAATTATTTTATCAGAATCGATGTAGTATTCATATTTTTGTATTGAATCAATTATATAATCTGATTTGCATCTCTCATCAATAGCTTTAATACATTCTTTTTTTTCCTCAGAAAGACAGAGATTTGTATGTGACGTGCTTATATATTTATAACCATATCCCGACGTGCAAGATGAGATAATCATAGAAAATATTAAAAATTTTATTATTTTATTCATATATTTTGAATACGAGAGGAGAGACTCGAACTCTCACACCATAGGTACTGGTACCTAAAACCAGCGCGTCTACCAATTCCGCCACTCTCGCATTTATCAAAGGGTGGATGATGGGACTCGAACCCACGACAACTGGAACCACAACCCAGGGCTCTAACCAACTGAGCTACACCCACCATAATTCTATTTTATCACGTTTTTCGCGCCTGGAAGGACTCGAACCTCCGACCCCATCGTTCGTAGCGATGTA
>CAJWIW010000050.1 GCA_913041865.1 uncultured Gammaproteobacteria bacterium | reverse complement strand
AGTGTTGTGGGGTCTACAAATGTTTTGAATCCAGCTAATTTAATTTTTGTTAAACGCATTAAAATACCCTTAATAGATTATAATATTATCTAGGCTATAATACTACTACAAGGAGATAACTAAATGACCCTACATAAAGACATACTAGAAACATTTGAAAACCCAGCCAAAAGTAACGACTACCTAATTACTATGGATATTCCTGAGTTTACATGCCTATGTCCTCTTACAGGTCAACCTGATTTTGCAGAATTTGAAATAAATTACATACCAGACAAGAAGTGTGTTGAGCTGAAATCACTTAAACTCTATATGGCATCATATCGTGACGTAGGTGCATTTCATGAGGACAATACTAATCAAATTCTGAGCGAATTAGTTGAACTTACGAAACCAAGATATATGTCAGTTGTTGGATACTGGAAGGTACGAGGTGGGATTACCACAACTGTGACTACAAAATACATTAAAAAGAACTGGAAAGATAAGAATAACATCCTGGATGATAAATGAAGTTACTGATTATTCTCTGTATATCAACCTTTTCATTTAATCATGTCTTTGCAACTGAGACAGGTGAAGAATTTATCTATCCTGGGGGAGTCTACGTGAAGGAGATAAGCTTTGATCAATTTCAGAACGGCTTTCATTATTTAGATATGAAAGTGCCAACATTGAAAAAAAATAATAGTTATTACTTGTTATTTGGTATCCCAAAGGATATTGACTTAGATACTAGAAATTTTAATCTCAAAAATGGCGATGAGGATTATGTTATAACACTGAATCTTAAAAAAAAATCTTTTGGAAAGCAGTATATTAATATTTCAAAAAAGTTTACTGAACCTACTCCAGATGCGCTAGATAGAATTATAAGAGAAAGAAATATTTTAAATCTAGCAAGAAATAAATGGGTCTCTAGTGATATTGATACTAATTTTATACTACCTGTCATTGGTCAAATTTCTGGTGTATTTGGAACAGAGAGATTTTATAACAACAAAAAAGGGAATTACCATAATGGTGTAGACTTTGCAGCAAGTATAGGTACAAACATCGTAGCACCCTCATCTGGTAAAGTGTTACTGACAGGAGATTTTTTTTATAATGGTAAATTTGTTTATATGGACCATGGTATGAATCTCAAAAGTATTTTTATTCACATGAATACTATAACAGTTGAGAAAGGTGATTTTGTAAATAAAGGGGATGTCATAGGTCATGTTGGAAATACTGGAAAATCAACAGGTCCTCACTTGCATTGGTCTGTAACCCTAAATTCTGTGTACGTAGACCCAATGATTTTTGTAAACAATACAATTATTCATTAGTTTCCTCTTGAAGATGGTCAAAATTAAGAGCAAAATAGTAATATTAAATAAAGGAGGTAAAAATGCCACAATATGTAATAGAAAGAGAAATACCAGGGGCTGGAGATCTTACTCAAGATGATTTACAAGGGATTTCTCAAAAGTCGTGCGGTATTCTAAAAGATATGGGTACTGGTATTGAATGGGTTCATAGTTATGTAACTGGTGATAAAGTTTACTGTGTTTACAATGCAGATAATGAAGAACTGATTAAACAACATGCTGATACAGGTGGATTTCCTGCAAATAGCATATCTGAAGTAAAAAACGTTATTAGCCCAAAAACAGCCGGCTAAATAACAACTAACTCAAAATTAAAAACCCATTCACATGAATGGGTTTTCTTGTTTACTATATATGATTTTAATAGGGACTCCTCTAATTGAAAGTTTTTTAGTGAAGAAACTACATAAGTATTTATCATATGTTTTTGGAATTTTACTTATCCTATTTCCATGTATTGTTATAGTCAGCTGATCAGACTTGGTTTGCTGTGCAAACTTCAATTTTATCTTTTTGTTATTAGACATCGGTAATGGATGAGACTCTATGGCATCATTAAGTATTTTTGTTAATAATGATGATTTATAACGTTTATCGAGTTTCATCGCCAAAGTGTACATTTCTCTCTTAAGTTGGCTTATGTTTTTTCTCATGCTAGCAGATAAATAGATACAAGTAGCATTACTCGAAATATTTAAAAAGTATTCAACATATTTTCTATACTCGTTGATTTGTATCTTGTTCAATAAATCAACCTTATTAACGATGATAATATGAGGTTTATTCATACTTTTCAGAGATTCAAGAATAATCTTATCTTGCTTTGATATCTTTGCAGAGGCATCAAGTAAGAAAAACGAGATATCTGAATGTTTAATAGTATCTAATGTATTTAACATGCTATATGAACTTAGTTTTGATCTACTTTTAGATTTTCTCCCCAAACCTGCAGTATCGATCAGGAGAAAGCGTTTATTTCTATATGTAATTCCATGATCGATACAATCAATTGTTGTTCCCGGCTGATCTGAAGTTATCATTCTTTTTGTGTTGATTAATGTGTTTATTAAAGTACTTTTGCCAGCATTTGGTTTTCCTATAATAGAAATTCTTTTAAAATAATCATGTGATGTGTCTTTACCCTTAACAATGGATGCTAAATAATTTTTTAATTCGTTGATTCCATTATTGTCCTTTGCTGATACTTCGAATGTATTTTCTATACCATATTGAAAAGCATCAAAGATTGTTTCGTTTTTTTTCTTTAGGTCAATCTTATTTATTATCAAGATTATTTTTTTGTTCTTTTTTCTTAGATCACTTATTATTTGTTTATCATGTGAATTGAGAAGGTTATTAAGTGATATGACATATAATATTAAATCACACTTATCTATACACTCTATTGTACGATTATAAAATGTATCACGTTTATCAATAGATTCTGTAAATCCACTAGTATCATATAACTGGATTGATTTTTTTTCGTGATTAATTAAATATCCACAATTGATATCTTTTGTGACGCCATGTAAATCAATAACTAGAGCCTTTCTTTGTTTAGTTAATTTATTAAATAGTAGAGATTTACCAACATTGGTTCTACCAACGATTGCGATCTGATTGTTCATAAGTAGTTAATTTAATCTAATTGCATTGAGTCTACCATCTTTTGTTACTATATAGACAGTATTATTTACGGTGAGTATATTAGACTGATAGTCAATGAGGCCGAGTAATTCATTATAATGAATTATTGCCCCATCATCTTTATTTAATACTACAACATAACCATTTGTGCCAAAACTAAGTAAATAATTATTAACTAAAACAGGCTGAGAAAACAAAATATCTTTATCTACTACTGTTGACCAGATAACCTCTCCACTAAATCTATCTAATGCAACTATATCACCATTATTACTTGGTAAGTAAATTATGTAGTCGTCTATAGCAGAGTTACTATGAACTGACATTGATCTCCTCCAGATTATTTCTCCTGTAATAACATCCACAGATACCAAACTACCTTGGAAGGAGCCAACGTAAACTATTCCGTCCTTTATTAATGGCGACATCTCAACATCTCGAAGAGATTCAAGCTCATTTCTACCTGATCTTGGTGAAATATTAATCAGCCAATTTAGTTTACCGGTATCATTAGTTAAAGAAATAAAATTTCCATCATCTCTAGCAACATAGAGATTAGATGAATCTATAGTTATCGCTGCACTACCTTTCAAGCTTAACGCAACATTCTTACCTTGGTGAGTCCACTCAACTTCTTTTGATTTGAGGTTAATTGCAACAGTATCACCATCACCTTGTTTAAAATAAATAAGATCATCGATACCAACTGCTGGTGATGCTATTTCACTTTGTAGTTGCAATGAAAGCGAAGGAGGAATATCTGAGTCGTTAATGAGTCCTACTATGTCAATAGAGCTCAAGATACTTGAGTTTTCCTTGAGATAATCAACTCTATAACCAAATATCTTTCCATCAGCTGTGCCGAAATATAGGTGTCCGTTATGATAGAGTAGACCGGAGGTGACATCTAAATTCAAATCGAATTTCCAGCTTATATCTCCACTATTAATATCTGTCGCTGTAACTAACCCATCCGTATCGATTGTATAAATACTGTTTTTTCCATCAAAACTTGGTTGTAACACTGCTGTTCCTGCATCTCTATCACTACCTATATTAGTGGACCAGACATTATATATGTTTAAATCAGAAGATTTTGATTTATAGTTATTTGAATCCCAGAATGTTAACTTATCTAGAAAAGATTCTCTTTTATTTTTAGATGCTTGCACTTCATCAGATTTTTTTGGTTTAACAGTTTCATCCACAGCTTTTATATCTGGATTGAATACACTTGCTATATATTCTGCAGGATTACCTGAACAGCTAGTCAAGGTAGAAATTAAAAGTAATGGAATAAATAATTTCTTTATAGTCATCTTATTGTACTTAGTTTACTCTCAATGAGTTTAGCTTTATTTGGTGTTATATTTTGAGAAAGTGCCAATTCATAATTTCTAATAGCTGCAGTTTTATCATTTTGTATTAGCATAATATCTCCAAATAACTCCAATACAATAGGATCAGTCTCATACTTATCTATTGAGGACAAAATATCAACTGCATCATTATACTCACCTTGCGATACTTTGATCCTGGATAATCTGATTGACGCTATATATACATGAATATCAGATTCAGAATTATTAATGATATGCGATAGGCTAGTTGATGCTAAATCTAATTGTTCATTGTCATGATAAAACTTTGCTAGATAAAGATTGCTCATTGCACTATATATGTTTTTAGGTTCCCGGGTTACTAGTTCTTGTGCTTTTTCTGAGAAGTCTGTAAATTTCTCATTTTGATATAGATTTACAATCTCTTGATAATCAAGTGATACTTCATGTTGCGAATTAAGCATAGAGGATTTGTAATAATTAAACCCGCCAATAAATACAAAACCCAGTGCTAATCCTAAAATAATATTAAGGTAGTTTTGTTTTAACCAATTAATAAGTTTATCTTCTTCTTCAGTCAGGAACATCTTTAATCAATTCAAATAGTTTTTTAATTCTGATATATCAATATTAAAATTTTGATTATCTGTAAATTTTTGCAGTTTTATCTGGTTATTATTGATTATGATGGCAAATTTGTCATTTATTTTTTTTGCATATTTTATCTGTGATGACAAACTACTTTCAGGGTCAGCATTCATAAAGGATAGTTTAGGATATGCTTTTCTTATTGATTCTGACGTTTTAATGTACAAGTTAATGTCATCACCACAATCATTTAATATCACATATTTACTCTCATTTGATAGAGCACTGTTCTGCTTTAGAAGCTCTATAAGTCGCTCTATTCCAACTGCTACACCAACTGCAGGCATATCGATTGAATAATTTGATTCGATCAATTGATCATATCTACCACCAGCACAGATTGCATCTTGAGATCCAAGCTTATCGGTCTTCCATTCCATTACTGTATCATTATAATAGTCGAGGCCTCTGACAATGTTATTGTCAACAATAAAATTTATTCCCAAATTCTCAAGTAATTCTGTTACTAGGTCAAACCGTTTCTTTGACTTATCGTTTAGAGTTTCATATAGAACCGGAATCGATGATAAGATATCTTTAATCTTTACATTTTTACTATCTAAAAGTCGTAATGGATTATTATCTAAAGTAGCTTTTTCACTATCTGTAAGGACAGAGAGATTTTTATTCATAACCAATCTTATTTTAGCACCGTATTCATCTCTATCTGCCTGATCCCCAATAGAATTTATGTGTAGCTCATAATGCTCTATTTTTAACATTGCAAGAAGTTTGTTTATTATGATTATTAATTCTATATCACTACTAGTGCCTGAAAAACCAAAGTATTCAAGACCAAATTGGTTAAATTGTCTGAGCCTACCCTTTTGTGGCCTCTCATATCTGAACATTGGCCCATAATACCAGTATTTTCTTTTTTTTATACCTCTGTCATAGATTAAATTATTCTCAATTGCAGACCTTACAATTGAGGAAGTACCCTCTGGTCTCAAACATACACTCTCACCATTCTTATCACTAAATACATACATCTCTTTCTTTACGATATCCGTTTGGCTACCTAAGGATTTATCAAAAACACTTGTATTTTCTAATAATGGTGTCCTTAATTCATGAATAAAATACGATTTGGTGATAGTTTTAATTGCTTCTTCTATTAAATAATAATACTGTGCATCCTCAGGAAGTATATCTTTGAAACCTCGAAGGGATGTAGCGTATTTATCATTCATTGTATCAGTTAAAAATTAGGTTAATTTCTTTAATTGCATTTTCATTGCTATCTGATCCATGAATCGAATTACTCGATTGATTAATAGCATACTTACTTCTTATTGTACCGTCTTTTGCATTAACTGGGTTTGTGTCTCCGATCAGTTCTCTAAAATCTTTAACAGCATTATCTTTCTCTAATTCTACAGCTACAATCATTCCTGACGTCATATATTCAATTAAAGCGTTGTAGAAAGGTTTCGATGAGTGAACATCATAAAATTGTCTTGCTTTTGACTCTGTTAACATCATTGATCTTAGTCTTGTTATTTTAAATTTCTTATTTTCTATCATGCTTATTATATCACCAATTATGTTTCTTTCTGTTGCATCTGGTTTAATTAACGCTAACGTCCTTTCCATAGTTATTTCTCCTCTATCCATGCCATTTGTATAGCTTCAAGTATTTTTTCGTTAGATTTATTTGGATCGTCACCAAAATCATCCAATTCGCATATCCATTCATGTAAATCAGTATATCTTACAAATTTAGGGTCTACGTCGGGTAAATTATCATTTAACTCTATAGCGATTTCAAGAGTATCTGTCCACTTTAGCATTATCCATTCTCCGATGCATGGTTAATAGTGTATTTTGGTATTTC
>CAJWIW010000049.1 GCA_913041865.1 uncultured Gammaproteobacteria bacterium | reverse complement strand
TATTGTTTATGCGTTCAATGGATTATATTGGTATCAGTCAGACTATTGGTAGAGTCATTCGCAAGGGCGATGCAGACAAAGTATTTGGTCTTGTATGTGTACCAGTATATTCAAATGTTGGTATTACTACCGCAAGAAAAGTTGAAGCAGTAGTCGATACAATCTTCAACAAAGGTCAGGCAGCAACTACAGTTATTACAAGATGAGTAAAATAGTTTTAGTTACAGGTGGATTTGACCCGATACATACAGGTCATATATCTTACTTCAAAAATGCAAAAGAATTATATCCATACACACCATTATGTGTGGGATTAAATTCTGATGATTGGTTAATTCGGAAGAAAGGAAAGTATTTTCTACCGATGACAGAAAGAAGAGCAATAGTCAAAGAACTTAAACCAGTTGACTTGACGATTACTTATGATGATTCCGACAATTCATCATGTATGGCAATACACAAGTGTTTACAAATGTATGATAAAGTTGTATTCTGTAATGGAGGAGACAGAGTAAATACAAATGTACCTGAGTATCTTGAATATCAAGAAAATGATAGAGTTATATTTGAGTGGGGTGTTGGTGGTGATGATAAAATGAATAGCAGTAGTTGGATTTTGAATGAGTTTTTAAAGAGGTAATATGAATATTCAAGAATTTATACCAAGATACAAACAAATTAAATCAGAGGGTTTTATTGAAATTACAAGAAAGGGGGATGGTAAGTTTGGTAATACATTTGAAGACTTACTTGGATTAAAGGAAAATAATCTTAAGACACCCGATATTGATGGTTATGAACTTAAAGTCCAAGATAAAGAAACTGGTTCTAAGCAAACTTTATTTAATAAAGATGCTTGGGTTATAAAAGCATCTGATTTTCTTAAAAATTATGGTATCCCACATAGTACAAAAAAAGGAGAGTTAAGTTGTAATACTACTGTTACAAGAAATGTTAACAACAGAGGTTTTTACTTAGATACAGACGATGACTATTTGTATGTTAAACATAAAGATACAATTATATGTCAGTATGATTGGAATGTTTTAACCGAATCTTTTATGACAAAATTTCCAAAGGCAATTAAGGTTTATGGTTCTGTAAAAAAAGAAAATGGTAAAACATATTTTCATTATAACGAAGCATACTATCTTACTAATTCAAGCAAGGAAAAATTCAAAAAATTAATTGAAGAAAATATTATATGTATTGACTTTAAGTTAAGAACACAGTATAATAAAGGTTTAAGTCCAAGAAATAGAGGAACAGCATTTCGCATCAAATCAGACAATTTAGATAAACTTTTCAATATGGAGATTATTAAATGAGAGATACAATTTTATTTGGAGATTGTCGGGAGACACTTAAAGAGTTTGATGAACAGGCAAGAATGTGTGTGACATCCCCACCGTATTACGGACTCAGAGATTATGGAGGGGAGGAGAATCAAATAGGTCAAGAACAAACACCTAATGATTTTATTGACCAATTAGTAAATGTATTTAAGGAGGTGCGAAATGTGCTTACAGATGATGGAACTTGTTGGGTTAATCTTGGGGATAGTTACTATAATTACAGACCTGGAAAAGGACAAGGACTACCAAAACAAAGTGTCGCAAATACTAAACAAGACTTACCAGATTTGTGTCCTCGCAGAGGAAATCGAATCGAAGGACTCAAAGAAAAAGACCTCATTGGAATCCCTTGGATGTTCGCTTTCGCAATGCGAGCAGATGGATGGCATTTGAGACAGGATATAATATGGCACAAACCTAATCCGATGCCAGAAAGTGTGAGAGATAGATGCACTAAGGCACATGAATATATCTTCTTGTTTAGTAAGCAAAAGAAATACTTCTATGATAATGAAGCAATCAAAGAACCTGCTACTGATTGGGGAACTAGAGATAGAAGTAAAGGAAAGTATAAAGTAAATGATTACGGTCAGACACCACATTCGGGATTGACTAAAAGTTATGAAAAGAAGAATAAAAGATCCGTATGGAGTGTAACAAAGAAACCATATAAGGGAGCTCACTTTGCAACATATCCACCCGATCTGATTGAACCCTGTATCAAGGCAGGGAGCGAGGTAGGAGATATTGTGCTAGATCCATTCATGGGATCAGGAACCACTGCTGCGGTGGCAAAATCTTTAGGTAGAGATTATATTGGATGTGAACTACACGAAGAATATGGTGATCTTATACGCAAAAGGGTTGAAGAGTATAAACCATCTGTTCCAGTTGTGGAAGTGACACAGTCACCTTTACTTGATGCCCTAAATTAGTTATAATAAGTTTATTAATAGGAAACCAAATGAGAGTTAGAGTCACCTTACAAAACAGAGGATTTATTTTTGAGGAGTATGTAGTCACTGATGACACATTCAGAGCTCAAAAGATTGCCCTTGCAAGAAATCCTGGTGCTGAAGTTATGAGAAGTGATCTATTACTATGACCTACAAAGAAGAACTATTAGAACTCTTAAAAAAAGATGCTTACAAGAAAGGAGACTATACCCTTTCTTCTGGTCGTAAGAGTGAGCATTATGTTAATTGCAAACCAGTTACATTGAGTTCAAGAGGTCTGACGTTATGTAGTATTATGTTACTAGGAGCAGTAGAGAAAGATGCTGTGGCAGTAGCAGGTCTCACACTGGGTGCTGATCCCTTAGTGAGTGGTGTTTCTGTTGTTTGTGGTCTATCACATTCATTAAATTTAGTTGAAGCAACACGCACTGTTGATGCTCTTATTGTTCGCAAAAAAGCAAAAGGACATGGAACTCAAGCATACATTGAAGGTAAATTGCCTGAGAAGGGTTCTAAGATTACTGTTCTTGAAGATGTAATCACCACAGGTGGTTCAGCAATTCAAGCAGTTAATAGATTGCGTGATGCTGGCTATACAGTTAATCGTATTGCTGCTATTGTAGATCGACAAGTAGATGGTGAAGCGGATGCTGCTATTAAAGAAGCAGATTTAGAACTTTTAAGCATATTTAAATTGGAGGATATTATCAATGAATGAATATCCCTTTTACAGGGTCTATGATGAGAATGGTCAGCAGTATTGTGATTGTGGATGGGAGAAACATGCACAAGAAATCATTATACTCAATAAAGATGTGCAAAGATTAACTTACAAAAAAATCAATGCACCTATTTTAGATCAAACAGTTGATATAACTGCAACTGGAATAGCAGAATTGCCTGGTCAACAAGGATTACCATCACCAGTAGAGAGATTGCACGATGACATTAGAAAGAGTTTAAGAAAACCTTTTGAACCTTTACCACAAAGCGAATTATTTGAAATCTAATTATGAAACTAACTCAAAAAATTATTGATGATCTTCAAGTTGCAATGCAACATACTAAGAAGGATGGCACAGTTAATTGGAAAGATACTGATGAGATTGAGGTTCAACTTGCGGGTACATTTGCTGCTGATAAGTTTATAGTTATCAAAAACAAATCTAAGAATCCTGTCGTATCATCAACACCACATCCAGATTTTGATTATGAGAAATTGGAGTGGAAGGATGGAAGATCAGCAGGGTATAATAAATGAGTAAAATACCCTCAGATTATCGCAAGTTTTATACTTGTCCTAATAGATACATACTTGATCCTGATGGTGGACAACCAGAGGGATATGTTACTAAAGATGGATCTTGGGCAGCAGTTCCCATTATAGGAAGTAAAAAGAAATTAGCTATTGTTCATAATGGTGGATGGACAAAAATTTGTAGGAATTACAAAGAAGCAGTATCATACATAAAGAAACAAATTGCACTTGAAAAGAAACTTAAAAAGAAAGAATCTTTGGAGAAATTTTTATGACCGAACAAGAGAAATGGGATCGTGGTAGAACTCTACTGTTAGAATCTTTATATAAACCTGACTCTAAACTTCGTGGTTGTGCTTACAATCAAAAGTGTTATAATGAACTCATGAAAATACGTGAGGAAGTTATTGAGTATGTTCAAAAAATGAAGAATCCACATATAGAAATATCAACACCAAATGCTGAGATTAGTAATAGTTTATTAAGTGGATCACTAGGGCAGTATTTTATGAATCATTCATATAAGAGTTCTGAGTTAGATAATCCTGAAAATGCGAGCGAATACGATTAGTAAAAATGCATCAAGATATAAAAGATTATAATTTCACTGAGGAACAATTGGAATGTATTAGAGTATGTGTAGCAAACGCACCTATACCCTATGACATTACTATGAAAGAAATTCCTGCCAAGATCCTAAACAAGATAGGACAACCAACACCTCTTGAGGGTGAAACTCTAACAATACCAGAATATGATCTTTCTGAGTATGGAATTTTTAATTAAGAATTGAATTACTATGCGATTAGGTGTTATGTGTTCTGGAAACGGAACCAACTTCGAGAACATAATTACAAATCCTTTATGTAGAAAACACGAAGTTGTATTGATGATACACAATACTAAGAAGTGTGGTGCTGTTAAGAGAGCAGCAAAGTTTGGGATTCCTCATTGTAGGATTCCTCATAAAAATGAGGATGAGATGATACAACTTTTCAAGGTTTTTCAAGTAGATCTCATAATTCTTGCAGGTTATATGAGAGTATTGCAAAATCCATCTAAGTTTCCTTGTCCTATTATTAATGTTCATCCATCATTACTTCCAAAGTATAAGGGATTACACGCAGTTGAGCAAGCTCTCAATGCGGGTGAGAGTGTCACTGGATGCACTGTCCACTATGTAAATGAAGAGTTGGATGGTGGTGAGATTATAATGCAAGGTGAGGTTCCAATATTACCTGATGATGATATACAATCCTTAACAAAAGCCATACAGAGAAAGGAATATGCTATACTACCAGCAGTAATCGACTCATTAGGATAAATAATTTTACCTATTAGGTGATTTTATGTTATCAACTCAATACCGTCTACGGTTAGAAGGAATATGTAAAGATATTGCTTCGGGAACAGAGGTTAGTTTATCAGATATGATATGGGCAGAGAAATTATCAAAAGCAAATACTTCAGCAAGAGGTATGTTGCAAAAAGCAAGGAGAATGAATACAGATCCCACTGATTCTTTTCTGAATAGTTTGAATTTAGGAGACCCCGATTCAAACAATCACCGTAGGGGTTTCGGAGATCCACAGGATATTGTGGATTGGTTTCATCAAGATAGATCGGACGATTGGAGGCAACGTGACTAAAATGGAAAAAAGAGAAAAACTTAAGTTAACGGACATTCTTTCTAGAATTATTTCAACTGATGGTATAGTTGATCTCAATGAAAGAATATGGATGAACAAATTATGTGAGAACAATATTGAAGCAAAAGAAATAGCAGGGGCTATGTTATGTCCTGATTTTTATGACCCTGATGGTATTGATTCTGCCTTTTACTAGGCATAAATTTTTATTAAGTATATTAGCAAATATGAACACATTTGCTATAAATAATAGGGAGAATTAGAGGTAGCAAGATGACCTGAGGCTCCTATATCATGTTCTATAAATTGTAGTTTTACGGAGTTTTTAATGCACAACTTAATATCCCATAATCAACTATCATCTGATGATGACCACGATGATTTACTAGCAGAATACTACGAGTGCTTAATTGACTGCGAGGACACAAATTCAAATTGTAAACGTATATGTAAGGAGGTTTTAGTTTAGAGGTTAAAGTAAACATTTCTATTCTAACATGACAATACACACACACCCACCTTAATTAAAAAATTTAATAATCACAAAACCCTTGACAAATTCTGTCAGGGGTTTTATAATGAATACAGTTATATTTTATTATGGAAGATAAAATTGGAAATCCGTTTCGACCTGTAAAAAATGTGAGAACTGTCTATGATAGATTTCATGATAAAGTTGTCAAGGAAGTACAGGTGCAATTTTCGGATGAAGAACCTGCATGGATACCATATGATACATTATTAGCAATTAAAGAAAATGAGATTGAACTTCAAGAAAGGATTAGAAATGGAATTGCATAATAGCATTTGGCAAGATTATATTAAAGCACTTTTTGATACCTTTCCCCAGTTAAAAATCACTGAGGAGTGGGCAAGATGGGAAAATAAAGATGCTAAGTTAGTAGCAAATATCCGAACAGGAAAGCACTTTATAAAAGCAAGAGAAGCACATATCACTGATCCTAAATCAGATATTTACAATACAATTTTATATCCCAAAACAGAACACCCTGCATCCGATACTCGCAATCTTCAATCTGCGCTGACCAACCTCTCTTTGAATGGAATCAATACGTCCAAGGAACCCGGGATGTACTATACTACCGTGAAATGGGCGTTAAAGGCAGATGGGACGTCAAGGACTTTGTGAGGTTTGCTAAAAGAGATGATAGCCAGGTTAAATTCAAAGCTGCCAGTAACAAAGAGCTTCCGCTTTATCCACAGAAAAAATTAAGAATCAATATTGATAAAAAATCCATAATTAAACTTAAAAAAATAATTTCAAAAAAAAGAGATTTCATCCTTGTTGGACCGAGATATAAAAAAATTAAAAGGAATAACGAATATGAAATTACAAAAAAAATTGATCTATCCTGCGTTTTATTTGAAACTAAAAGAATGTTAAAATTTAATTTTTATGATGAAGATTTTTTTTTCTTTTGGACAGATATTGATCTTTTAAAAAGAGTCAATGAATCTAGTTTTAAAATGGCAATAAGTAATAATTCCTTCGCTAGTCATAAAATGAGTCGTTCAAGTAATAAAACATCATATGTGAGTTTTTTAAGAGACAAAAGTTATAAATATGGTGAATTAGTATTTGACTATAAGTATAGGAAATTAAGAGTTGTAAAAATTTTTAGACAATTAATTCAAAATATAGTTAAAATAATTCTTTATATAATT
>CAJWIW010000048.1 GCA_913041865.1 uncultured Gammaproteobacteria bacterium | reverse complement strand
ATTGGAATCAATTGGAAGATGGCTTGCTAGGGATAACAGTTGAAGGGATGAATTTGGTAGATATTCAATCATGTGAACTAGATGGAAATAATTTATTAAATGGTGAATTAAAAAATATTGAGCCAGAAAGAGAATATATGATACCTGAAAAATATAGATTATTATCCAAGTTCTACAAGAAAATACATCCTGGTATAAAAAACTTTATCGACTACAAAAAAGAGAGGTATTCAGATGCATCTTGGGTAGGATTTAGGCTCACAGAATGTCTCCCACTTGACTTATCTACAAAAGCGAAATTAATATCATCGAATGATGCAATTGAGCGTCTCGAAAAAATACATGAGATTATTCATAAACTCTATCGTGAGGAACTTAAAGTTTTATAACCTAAAATCTTGTAATAGACTAATCTACAGTTATTGCACCTGAATGCGCTTGGCTGACTAGTTTTGCATACTTTGTTAAAACTCCACTCACGGTTTTTTTCGTTGGCTTTTTAACTCTAATCATTCTTGATTTAATCTCTGTTTTCGAGACTTTCAGATTTAATTGCTTCTTGATAGCATCAATCTCGATAATATCGCCATTTTTAACAATTGATAACAAACCTCCAACATGGGCCTCTGGTGATATGTGGCCAACAACAAATCCATGACTACCACCTGAAAATCTCCCATCAGTGATCAATGCAACATCCTTTCCTAAGCCTTTACCCATAACAGCAGAAGTAGGAGATAACATCTCTCGCATACCAGGACCTCCTTTAGGGCCTTCATATCGAATAACTATTACAGTTCCCTTTTTTACCTTATTAGAGAGTATATCTTTAAGAGCTTGTTCTTCTGAATTATATACTCTTGCTTTACCAGTGAATGAGTTACCCTCTTTGCCTGATATTTTTGCCACAGCACCATTCGGTGATAGATTACCACGTAGAATTATCAAATGACCATTCTTTTTAATTGGATCAGAAAAAGATTTGATTATTTTTTGTCCTGATGGGTATGGCTTAACTTTACTGAGATTCTGTCTCATTGTCTTGCCTGTAACAGTTAAACAGTCACCATGAAGTAGCTTCTTGTTTAACAACATTTTCATCAAAGGGGCAACTCCTCCTATTGCCACTAATTCTGACATTGAATACTTGCCACTAGGTTTCAGATCTGCCAAAACTGGAGTTTTATTACCGATTCGATCAAAATCTCTCAATGACAACTTAATGTTTGCTGAATGAGCAATGGCTAATAGGTGTAACACGGCATTAGTTGATCCACCTAACGCCATGACTACAGTGATAGCATTTTCGAGAGATTTTTTAGATATAATATCCGATGGTTTTATATCATTCTTTATACATTGCATCAGAGCTTTAGCAGAGAGCTTACAATCATTTTTTTTCTTACTAGATATGGCTACTTGTGCTGAACTGTTAGTCAGACTCAATCCCAACGCCTCTATAGCGCAAGCCATCGTATTGGCAGTGTACATGCCACCGCAGGACCCTGGTCCAGGTATAGCTTTTTTCTCGATTTCGGCTAACTCTCTATCTGATATCCGTTTATTAGCATTCTTTCCCACTGCTTCAAATACTGAAACAATATCAATTTTTTTTGATTTATGTTTGCCAGGAAGAATTGTTCCACCATAGACAAAAATTGATGGTCTATTTAACCTAGCCATTGCCATTACACATGCAGGCATATTTTTATCACAACCTCCTATGGACAGAAAGCCATCAAAACCCTCGCATCCTATTACTGTCTCTATGGAATCAGCGATAACTTCTCTAGAGACAAGAGAATATCGCATACCCTCTGTTCCCATAGATATTCCATCAGAGATAGTTATGGTATTGAAGATGATTGATTTCCCACCATTTTTATCCACTGAATTTGCTGATAAATGTGCTAATGTGTCCAAATGCATGTTACATGGTGTCACCATACTCCATGTTGTTGCAACGCCAACTTGAGGCAACTTAAAATCTTTATCCTTAAAGCCAACTGCTCTTAGCATTGATCTGCTTGGAGCTCTATCTTTTCCATCAACGATTATTGAAGAATATTTCCGCATACATTATTGTACCAATTTACCAAAAATTTTAAATCTCCATCCTCTAAGAAATTTTATATCTTCCTGACCTCTCGCAAAATAATCTATATCTCTTTTATTTGCTATTAAAGATGGCGATATTTGTTGTTCTTCAGATATTTTCATCAAAAGAGTATTACATTGATTAATTTTTTTGTTATAACTATTCATATCAATTTGGTTAACTGAGTGATTATTTTTTTTATTTTGCTTAAGTAGCATAGCTATGTTGTCTTTATATGAATCTGAAATTTTGTTTTTAGTTTTATCGAGTATTGAATTAATCAGTTCGACTTTAGCGCAAGCTAGCTTTATTATTTCTCCATCAGTTAAAATCCATTTTTTAGGTATATCAGTATTTTTAGCCTCTACCTCACGCCACGCTGCTATAGACCTTACATTGGATCTTTGCTTACTATCTAAGTTAATTGGGATAGTGATTTTATTCCATGCGTCGAAAGGGTCGATTATTATCTTTCTCAAGCTTAATTCATTAATATGCTCTTCCTCAAGCCAATCTAATCTATTCAATTTAGAAACCTCTTCTCTAAGATTTTTTGAGAGATCTAATAAATATTTAACATCATTTGCCGCATATTCGATTTTTTCATCAGATAATGGTCTTTTGAGCCAGTCTGTTCTCCATGATCCCTCTTTTAATTCAACTGAAAAATATTTTTTTACTAATGAGGAGTAACTTGGATTCATTAATGTTGAAATTAGATTAAATGCAATTTGTGTGTCAAAAATATTATTCGGGAAACACTCGAAATATCGATGTATGGTCTCCAGATCTTGCTTAGCAGAGTGAAGAACCTTGAGTTTTCTGTCGTCGGTAAGAATATCAACCAATAAGCTCTTAGATGTTATTGTTTGAGTATCAATAATGTAGTTATTATGTTGAGTAGAAAACTGAATAAGAGCAAGTTTTGGGAAATAAGTTGACTCCCTTATAAATTCAGTATCGACACCTAGTGATGTAGATTGCAATAAATCATCCGAAATATTTAACAATTTTTTATCTGTATTAATGTAAAAATTTGGCATAATTAAGATAGTAGTATAATAACAATGAAAAAGAGTTTGAGATACAAGTAATGTTAGAAATTGATGAAAAAACGTCAAAAATTTCCGAGGTGGAGTTTGTTACTTCACCTAATTTTGATGATAGACCAAAATTAATTTCAATAGATACAATAATCATTCACTGTATAAGTCTCCCAGAGGGTCAATACGAAAATAATTATGTAATAGATTTTTTTCAAAATAATCTTGATATTTCTTTGGATAGTTCTTTCAAATCACTTGAAAATTTCAGGGTGTCAGCTCACCTCTTTGTTAGGAGAAATGGTAGAATTATTCAAATGGTACCGTTTAATAAAAGAGCTTGGCATGCAGGAAAATCGTCCTATAATGGAAGAAGTAATTTTAATGACTTCTCAATTGGAGTCGAATTAGAGGGAACAATTGATAGTAAATATACAGAAAAGCAATATCAATCTCTAAATGACGTGATTACTTCATTAAAAGCTTTATATACTGATATTACAAATGATAATATACTAGGACATTGTGATATAGCTCCGGATAGAAAAAGTGATCCAGGCGAATTTTTTGATTGGGAAAAAATAAAATAGGGAGAAAGATTATGATTACAGCATCATTACTTATTTTTTCTCTCATAATTGAATATATGTATGATCCTATTGTTGAAAAGCCATCTGATCGAATTATTAAAAAAACTTTTTTATTGTTTAGAGATTTTTCAAATACAATATTCGATAAATTTTATACTTACTTATTATTCCCGATATCTACGTATATAATTCTAACAGTAGTTGTTTTACTCTCAGGTTATTTATTACATCCATTCTTCTCTTTTTTAATAAATTTAGTTATTCTCTTTTATTGTCTTAAGCCAAACGAATTCATTTTAAATATGGAGAAGATCAAAAATGATAAGTTCTTGGATAATTGTAAAGAAGATAAAATATTTATAAGAATGATGTCTACAAAAAAATATGACTTAAGAAGCCTAAAAAATAATTTATTTTATAATTCTCTAAGGAACATTTTCTCTATAATTTTTTATTTCCTTCTTCTCGGTCCTGCAGGATCACTAGCTTATTTAATCTTAGACTCTTTTGTAAATGACTCATCATTTAAAGTAGATGCAAAATCAAAGAATAGATTGTCAATCATACTAGGGATTTTAGAATATGTACCAGCACATCTAACAATTTTATCATATGCTATAGTAAGTGATTTTGAAGTTTGCGTTAGGTCATTCAAAAGTACAGAATATAACCATGACCTTTATACCTATAATAAGGGCTTAGTGAATAATGTTGGAGTGAATCTGATATCAGAATCTGATTCGGATGACAGCATCGTTCAATATAAGAATATTATATCTCGTGCACTTCTTGCTTGGTTAAGTATTGTAGCGCTATTGATCTTTAGTGGGGTTTTTATCTAAAAATGAATAATATTTTAATCCGAACACTATTCTAGATTTATTATTTTTTATTCTCCAATCATTAGTATCTCGTAATGAGTAGATGCAACCACAGTACTCTTGCATGTAAAAGTTTTCTTCTTTGGAAACTTTAATCATATTCTGAGAACCATTATTTTTTCTCCAATTAAAATCCCAATAATCTACATTTTCAAATTGAAGAGTAGATTTAAATCCGGCTCGGTTTATCTGAGAAAAATCTTTCCATCTTGATATACCAAGTGTGCTAGAGATTAAATCAAAGTCATGTTGTGATGCATATTGCGCTGTTTTTAAAAGTCTCATGTCAAAACAAGTGTCGCATCTTATGCCTCTTTCAGGCTCCCATTCCATCCCTTTTGTAACATGGAACCAATTCTTAGAATCATACTCTGCATCGATTATTGGTATATTATGTTTGATAGCAAAATTAATATTCTCGTCTTTCCTAAGCAAATATTCTTTCTTAGGATGGATATTAGGATTATAAAAGAAGAGATTAAAGGGAATCGATGAGTCTATTAATCTCAACATTATATCGCCAGAACACGGTGCGCAACACGTATGAAGTAATAAGTTTTTTTTACCTTTTGGTAAATATAATTTTTCACACTGGTCTATCATTTAATGGAAAAAAACTCTTTTGTTGTTTTGTATGTAGATTGTCTAACTAAATCTAACTCTTTATTTAAGCATTTTGCTAGGAAACTTGCAACGTATGGTAAATAATGAGGATAATTTATTTTACCTACATTTTTTTCGATATTATGTGGTATGAGATATGGGCAATCTGTTTCAATCATAAGTCTATCACTAGGGATATATTGTATTATCTCATGAAGGTGTGAGCCTCTAGCTTTATCAGTAATCCAACCTGTTATTCCAATATATGAACCAATATCTAAATATTTTTTCAAAATATTTTTATCCCCCGTAAAACAGTGGACAACGAATTTATTCAATTTAGTAGATGCTGATGAGAGTATTGTATAAAAATCATTATGTGCGTTTCTTTCATGTAAAAATAATGGTATTTGTGAATCTACGGCAAGGTTTATGTGATTTTCAAAACACAATATCTGATCTTTTTTTTCTGAATATAACCTATAATAATCCAATCCACATTCGCCTATCGCTACGATGGATTTATTTTGCAACAGAGCTTTTATATCTTTAATATCGCTACGATTAAATTCTTTTGCGTTATGAGGGTGAAAGCCAACAGTTGTATAGAATTTACCTGGAAACTTTTCTGCTATCGAAATGGCTTTATGAGCATCATTTAAAGTGGAAGATATAATTATAGCATGTGTGACATTTACGTCGCTCATATGTTGTATAATTTTTTTTATATTGGGGTATAAATCTGGATGAGTTAAGTTTGCTCCAATATCTATTATTGGAGATTCAGACATTACACATTTGATAGGACAGAGGCTACAGTCTCACCTATAACGGAAGGATTCTTTGCAATTGTGATGCCAGCATTTTTGAGGATTTCCACTTTCTCAGCAGCAGATTCTCCACCAGCACTTACGATAGCGCCTGCATGTCCCATTCTTTTTCCTTTAGGGGCAGTCAATCCAGCAATGTAAGCTACAACTGGCTTTGAGATATTTCCTTTTGCATACTCAGCTGCTTCTGCCTCTTGTGGTCCACCAATTTCTCCAATCATTAAAATAACCTTCGTCTCATCATCTTTTTCAAATTTTTCTAGGTGATCTCTGAATGCGCTTCCATTAATAGGATCACCACCAATCCCTACGCTTGTAGAGATACCTATGTCTAGGTCTTTCATTTGCTGTGCTGCTTCGTATCCAAGTGTCCCAGATCTGCCTATTACGCCTACATTTCCCTCTTTATATATATGCCCTGGCATTATGCCTAACATGCATTTACCGGGACTAATCACACCAGCGCAATTAGGGCCAACCATAGTCATCCTGTCTTCATTTTTATACCTTCTCATGTATCTCTTTACCTTGATCATATCATGTGCAGGTATACCATCAGTTATTGCAACCAGTGTTTTAATGCCTGCATCAGCTGCCTCCATAGCTGAATCTGCTGCAAAAGCTGGAGGTACAAACAGGATGCTGCTATCTGCTCCAGTTTCCTCAACAGCCTCTTTTACAGTATTAAATACAGGTTTATCTAAATGAGTCTGTCCACCTTTACCAGGTGTTACTCCCCCTACTACATTAGTTCCATATTCCATCATTTCTTCGGCATGGAATGTACCTATTTTACCTGTAAACCCTTGGACAATTATTTTAGAATTTTTATCTATCAAGATTGCCATTTTTTACAGTGACTCCAGTGCTTTTACGGCTTTGTTAGCAGCATCCTCGAGTGTGAATGCTTCTATATAATCAATTTTACTATCTTTTAGAATTTTAATCCCTT
>CAJWIW010000047.1 GCA_913041865.1 uncultured Gammaproteobacteria bacterium | reverse complement strand
TATAGACTCAATTATATATAGTGAACTTTTTATGACAAGCTCAATTTTAGCTGGCGTTGATGAGGTTGGCAGAGGATGTCTTGCTGGTCCTGTAATCTCAGCATCTGTAATTCTTGCTGATACTGTAGATTTTTCCCTTCTAAGTGACTCTAAGGAATTATCAGCTTTGAAAAGAGAGGTAGTTGCTGATCACATTCTCAAGAATTCGATAGCTGTAGGTATAGGGTTATGTTCTAATAATGAGATTGATGAAATGAATATCCACAAAGCAACACTACTTTCTATGAATAGGTCTTTAACATCACTTGTAATAACTCCAGATAGAGCAATTATCGATGGCTTATTTATACCAGAACACTCTGTAATCACTTGCGAGGCTATTGTAAAGGCAGATAAATCAATACCAGCAGTTTCTGCAGCATCAATTTTAGCAAAGGTCGTCAGAGATAACTATATGAACAGAATAGATCAGCGGTATGACACATATCAATTTTGTAAAAATAAAGGATATGGTACAGCAAAACATATAGAATTACTTAAACAATTCGGGCCTTCGATATACCATAGAATGAGTTTCTCTCCCTTAAAACATATAGAGTCATGAAAGAATTATTTACACATTTGTCATTGAGGACAGCATATTCGCTTACTGACAGCACTATTGCCATTGATACTTTGATAAAAAAAGCTAAAAAACATAGAATCACATCATTAGCGATAACTGATATCCTTAATACATTTAATGCCATTAAATTTTATCAGGCTTGTATCACTAATAAAATTAAGCCAATCATAGGTTGCCAGATTCCTATAAGTAATTTTGAGTATGATAATCAACAACCTTTCATTACTCTTCTATGCAAAGATCAAAATGGATATAAAAACTTAATAAAGCTCATTTCTGATATACATGTTAAAAACACTACAAGCAGATTACCATCAATATCTATTGAGGAAATAGAGCATTACAGCAATGGACTTATATTATGTACAGGTGGATATAATGGGATTGTAGGTAAAAACCTGTTACATGTGGAAGAGGCGCTTATACGAAAACACATCAAATTGTTACACCAATTATTTAAGAAAAATATGTATATAGATATACAGAAAACAAGCCACATCTCGGAAAAACTGGTTATTATTAAAGCACTGAATATAGCTAATGATATTCAATTGCCAATCATTGCTACAAATAATGTGCTTTTTGTTAATAAGGAAGACTTCGAATCTCATGAAGTTAAGGTATGTATCAACAAAAAAATTAAACTCGATGATCGTATAGAGCAAAATGAATATACAGAAAATCAATATTTTAAAACACCAGATGAGATGAAGGATCTTTATCATGATTTGCCTGATGCTATATCTAATGTCGGTGAAGTTATAAAAAGGTGTAACTTAAAACTTAAACTTGATACTTATCATATGCCTGAGTTCGATGCTCCTGATGAAATAAAAATAGATGATCATTTTGACAATGTTGTACGAAAAGGATTAGAGGATAAATTACCTATGCTTGATGAATCTAAGCATAGCGCATATTTTGATAGATTGAATACCGAAATGGATGTGATAAAAGAAATGGGGTTTACTAGCTATTTTCTTATTGTTCATGAATTCATTTCATGGGCAAAGAATAATGATATTCCAGTTGGGCCAGGGAGAGGATCGGGAGCAGGCTCATTAGTGGCTTATGCTCTTGGCATCACATCTGTAGACCCGCTCCCTCATAACCTATTATTTGAGAGATTTTTGAACATTGATAGAATTTCTATGCCTGATTTTGATATTGACTTTTGTATGGTGAATAGACAGAAAGTTATTGACCACATCTCAGAAAAATATGGAAGTAACAAAGTTTCACAAATTATAGTCTATGGTTCTCTTGCAGCAAGAGCAGTTATTAGGGACGTAGGTCGAGTGTTAGGTATGGGTTATACTTTTGTAGACAAAATTGCAAAGTTAGTACCTTTTACTCCAGGTATCACTATTAATGACGCACTTAAACAGAATAAAGAACTCAGGGATCAGTACGACTCTAGCGAAGAGATAAGAAATCTTATTGAAACATCAAAAAAAATCGAGGGCCTTCCTCGTAATGTTGGTAAACATGCAGCAGGCATAGTTATATCTCCTAATGAAATTCATAATCATATCCCTCTATATAGGGTGGAAGAGAGTGGCGAGATTGTCACGCAATACGATAAAGATGACATTGAAAAATTAGGATTAGTTAAATTTGATATTTTAGGACTGAGAACATTAAGTATAATTGACAAAACGGTCAAGAATCTAAGATCAAAAAAAATTGCTAATATTGATATTGAAACAATTTCTCCTACTGACTCCAAAGTATTTTCGTTGATGCAAAAGAAGTTAACATCAGGTGTATTTCAGTTAGAATCATCTGGCATGAAGAGATATATGGGGCAACTTAAACCAGACTGCTTCGATGATATTGTTGCACTTGTAGCTTTGTATAGACCTGGTCCATTAGGAACAAATATGGTTGATGATTTTATAAATAATAAGCATGGCAAGAAAATTAACTATGAGCATCCTTTGCTTGAGCCAATTCTATCGCCTACATATGGTCTTATTTTATACCAAGAGCAAGTAATGGAGATATCGCGAGCTTTAGCTAATTATACATTAGGTGAAGCAGATATACTAAGAAGAGCAATGGGTAAAAAAAAGAAAGAAGAGATGGAGAATCAGAGACAGAAATTTCTTTCAGGTGCTAGTAAAAAAAAGATCCCCGGTCATATTGCTGAATCAATATTTTCAAAAATGGAGAAATTTGCCGGGTATGGTTTTAATAAATCTCATTCAGTTGCATATGCTTATATTTCTTACCAAACTGCACTATTAAAAACATACTATCCATCTGAATTTCTTGCATCGGCTTTGTCATCTGATATGGACAATACAGATAAAGTTATATCTCTAATTAAGGCAGCAAATGAAATGAACATTAAAGTTATTAAGCCAGATATAAATAAATCTAATTATGAGTTTGAAGCTATTAATGAAAAAGCAATCATGTTTGGCCTTGGTGCGATAAAAGGAGTTGGATTAAATGCAGTCAAACATATTGTCAGTGAAAGAGAGCAAAATGGGCCTTTTAATAATATCTTCGAATTTTGCGAGAGGGTATCTCACTCTATTGTAAATATTGCGGCAATGGATGCTTTAATATTTTCAGGATCATGTGACCTTTTTGACTCAAACAGGATATTTTTGAAGAGAGTACTTGATAAGGCTTTAACATATGGACAGAAAAAACAGTTAACTAAGACTATCGGTCAAACAGAATTGTTTGCATCTGACACATCATCCTCAGTAGCAAAAGATGTGAAACTATCTGAAAAGACATTTGAGTTAACTAGAGAAAATAGATTAGATGTTCTTCAAAGTGAAAAGAAAGTTCTTGGCTTGTACTTATCAGGTCATCCAATAGCTGAATACGAATCTGAAATTAAATCGATGGGCTTTCATTCTATTGGTTTTTATTTAAATAAGATCAATGAAGGCTTAAAAGAAAATTATTCTGAATATGTCTCACTCTCTGGGGTAATAGTAAACTCTAGAACGCAGCGAGTGGGTAGTGATAGATTTATCAATATTCTATCGATAGATGACTCAAGCGGTGCTATTGAAGTCATAATATACCCTGACGTTTACGACAAGTATAAAGATATGTTAAAAGAAAACGAGATTCTTTTTGTAACAGGTAATATATCAATCGATGAGTATAATGGATCTTTAAGCATAAAAGCATCTAGTGTTGTAGATATTGATTTTGCTAGACAAAACTATTCGAAAAAAATAGAGCTTCTCATAACATCAGATAAAACAAATGATCAGACGATAAAGAAATTAATGAGTATCCTTGAACCTCATAAAAATGGTAAATGTCCACTTATTATTAAATGTATCAGTAAACAACATATCGTTCCATTATCACTTGATGAGCAGTGGCACATAAATCCTACGAGTGTGTTAATAAATAATCTAACAAAATTATTAGGAAGTGAGAATATTATCGTTAAATATCAATAGTTATTTTGTCTAATTTGTTTATAATTATTTAAAATGAAAGAATATAATCCTAATTACTTAGATTTTGAGCAGCCACTACTTGACCTTGAGAACAAAATTCAGCAAATTAACGATGATCCTGAAAAAACTGCAAAAAGTGATAGTGCGATCGATAAGCTTCAAAAAGATCATGAGAATCTTACAAACAAAATCTTCAGCAATCTGACTGATTGGCAAATATCTCAGCTAGCACGACATCCTCTTAGACCACATACTCTAGATTATATCCCAAATATATTTGATAATTTTACAGAATTACATGGCGATAGGATGTTTGGTGATGACAAGGCGATCATTGCTGGAATTGGTGATATTGACGGTTTGACTTTTCTGTTTGTTGGTCATCAAAAAGGAAGAGATGCAAAAGAAAAGGTTCGTCGGAATTTCGGTATGCCTAAACCTGAAGGTTATAGAAAAGCATTACGTATAATGAAGTTAGCTGAAAAATTCAAATTACCACTAATAACTTTCATTGACACTCCTGGAGCATATCCTGGTATCGATGCTGAATCGAGGAACCAAAGTCAAGCTATTGCAGAAAATTTATCTATCATGTCTAACTTAAAAATTCCCATAATATCAGTGATTATTGGCGAAGGAGGTTCTGGAGGAGCACTAGCAATAGGAATAGCAGATAAACTATGTATGTTAGAACATAGTATATATTCTGTAATAAGCCCAGAGGGATGTGCATCAATTTTGTGGAAGGATGCAAAAAAAGCTGCACAAGCTGCAGAGGCACTTTGTATAACATCGTCAAAACTATTGGAATTCAAATTAATTGATTTAATTATACCCGAGCCATTAGGTGGTGCGCATCGAGATCTCATTGCAATGAGTTCATCATTAAAAATAAATATCTTAAATATGTTTAACGATCTCTCTCAATTAACAATAGAACAAATTATCAATAAAAGAAGAGAGAAGCTTGAGTCATATGGAGAATACGAATCCTAATCTAATTTTAGATGCTTGTAGTAAATTAATTAGTTCATTTAAAAATGATCAATTTATTGTAGCATTTAGTGGCGGAGAAGATTCATCTGTTCTATTACATGCGATGGTAGAATTAAAGAAAGTTAAAAAATTTAACTTAAGAACTATACATATTAACCATAATATACAGGATAATTCTACAGAGGTATCAGAACATTGCTTGCGCGTTTCAAAGAATTATGCAATTAAACATTCCAGCTATAATGTCGAGATAGATAATTTATCTAATATTGAAGAGAAATGTAGGATACAAAGATATAACACTTTGCGTAAGCACTCACATGTTGGCGAGATTATTCTTACTGCACATCATCTCAATGATCAGATTGAGACATTTTTTTTAAGAATGCTTAGAGGTTCAGGAATTAAAGGTTTAAGTTCAATGAATATGTGCACAACATTGCATGAAAGAATTATAGCAAGACCCTTACTAAGAGTACCAAAACATGAATTACAAAATTATAGTAAAAAGAATATGATAAGTTACATAGAAGATCAGTCAAATTACGATACTAGGCTTGATAGGAATTACATCAGACATAATATAATTCCAGAGCTTAAAAAAAAATGGGGGTCACTAGATAAAATTATTTTAAATAACCTGGATATTCTTAGCATTCAATCAGACGTCCTTGGAAGCTATATTGAGTCAATCTCAACAGCTTATACATCTGATGATGAGACCATCCTAGAAATAAATAAAATTATACATGAGGATTATGGGGTCAAGGTGCTTTTACTACATCATTGGATATTTAAAATAACATCTACTAATCTAAATCTAAGACATATAAACGAGATCTTGAAAATCATGAATACAAATAATGATTCTAACCCTTTATTCTTATTTGATAACGTTAAAATTACAAAAAATGGCACTAAACTTATTATTCAGAAGCCATAATATGTTCCATCTTAATTTAAACAATATATATATTTCTACCTAGATATCGTCTATACTCATCTTGTAGGTATGACAAGATATGTATTTATCACAGGTGGTGTAGTATCATCCCTTGGAAAGGGTATTGCATCTGCCTCCCTTGCATCCTTATTCAAACTCCGTGGTTTCAATGTTTCTCTCCAAAAACTGGACCCATATATCAACCTGGACCCTGGAACAATGAGTCCGATTCAGCATGGCGAAGTATTCGTCACTAGAGATGGCGCAGAGACCGATCTTGACTTAGGTCATTATGAACGTTTTGTTGATATTGAAATGTCTCAAGACAGCAACGTGACTGCTGGTAGAGTTTACTCAAACGTTATAAATAAAGAGAGGAAAGGTGATTACTTAGGAAGTACGGTGCAGGTAGTACCACATATAACAGACGAAATTAAGAAGCTTATCATAGTTGGAGCAAAGAAATCTGATATTGCATTTGTTGAAGTAGGAGGGACAGTTGGTGATATAGAATCACTTCCTTTTTTAGAGTCAATAAGACAATTTGGTTTAGAGCTGGGATCTACAAATTCTTTATTTATTCATTTAACATTACTGCCTTATATAGCGGTTACAAAAGAAATCAAAACAAAACCAACGCAACATTCAGTAAAGGAGTTGAGATCTATTGGAATACAACCAGACATACTTTTATGTAGATCAAGTAACTTTATTGATGAGTCAATTAAAAAGAAAATAGCACTATTTACAAATGTTTCTAAGAACGCTGTGTTCTCTGCAGAGGATGCATCCTCCATTTACGATATTCCAATTATGCTTAAAAATCAAAAGATGGATGATTTCATTATAAGGAAAATGAACCTTAAAAAAAATAAGTCGAACATAAAACCATGGACTGAATATAAACAAAAGGTAAAGAAATGTCGTAAAAGTGTTAAAATTGCTATGATAGGAAAATATGTTGATCTGGAAGATTCTTATAAATCTCTCAATGAAGCACTATATCACGCCGGAATTATTAATATGCTCAAAGTTAATATTGAATACATAGACTCTGAGAGTATAAAAAAATCTTCGGTTAAATCTTTGGGAAAGATGAATGGCATATTGGTACCGGGCGGGTTTGGTAATAGAGGTATTGAAGGAAAGATTTTAGCTGCAGAGTACGCTAGAGAGAATAGCATACCGTACTTTGGTATTTGTTTAGGTATGCAAAT
>CAJWIW010000046.1 GCA_913041865.1 uncultured Gammaproteobacteria bacterium | reverse complement strand
GGTGGGCAAGTTCACTTGTATGTTGATGTAGATGATGATGAGGCATATGAGCTTGCCAAAAGATTACCGAGTTCTACATCAAAAGATTATGGGAGAACATTTGCTGAAATTTTCAAGGAGTATAAATATGATTTCTATCAAATTGATAAATTGCTATTCAGCCCAGCAAAGGTAATTGTGACAACGCTCAAAACTGGTAAGACTTTTGTTGGTGGAGAAATAAATACAGAACTTGTAAATGAATCATTTAATAAATGAAAAAACTTACTATCTTAACCGATAAAAATGGCTGGCATTGTAAGGAGCTTAAAAATTCTGCAGAAAGAGAAGGATTTCATGTATTAATAGAAGATCTTAAAAGATTGTCTCTCCATATTGATAATAATAATTATTATGTATTAGATAGTAATAATAAAAAAGTAGAGTTCTCTAATATATTTGTTAGATATATTCCAGGTGGTAGTCTAGAAGAAATCGTTCATTATTTAAATATATTAAGGTCATTGGAGATGAATGGCTGTAATGTTATAAACACAGCAACACAAATTGAACGGACAGTAGATAAATCACTAACTTCACTTATTCTCAGAGACCACAATATTGATACACCTGATACTTGGGTATTTAGAGGTGATAATCATCTTTATGAGAAGGTTGAGAAACTGCTGGAAAAAAATACTCTTATTTATAAGCCTCTTTTTGGATCTCAAGGGGAAAATATAGTTAAGATAAGAAATATTAATGACCTCAAAAAAATTAATAACAATACTAATATTTTTTACTTGCAAAAGTTTATTGAAACAGAACCATCTCACGATTATAGAGTTCTAATAATCTCTAATTCGAAGAATCAAAAAGTCTACTCAATGGCTAGATATGGTAAAACATTTATTAATAATGTTTCTGCTGGTGCAAAATGTACGCCTATCGCACTTAGCAAAGAAATAATCAAAAAATCAAAACAAGTCTCAAAACTATTTAAAATACCATTCTGTGGCGTAGACCTTATCAAGAAAAGAGGAAAAATTTATGTGATTGAAGTTAATAGTGTGCCAGCATGGAGAGGTCTTCAATCGATAACTAAAGATAGTATTTCTGAATCAATAACAGATATTCTTTTTCAATCTATCGACCAAAAAAAACAAATACAATCTGAAAAATAATTATAGATCATGAGGGACTATCAAATACAATCCTCTTACCGCAATTTAGACAAACTAAAAAATTGTTATTTATATGCATGCTCTAAAGATGTGGAGGTAACGAAACCTGGGAATGTAAATATAGATTATCCACACTCAGATACTACAGCCTATGATTTTCTTAGAAGCGCACATGATAGTTGTGATTCGCTCTTTAAAAAAGACCTATCTCTAGGTGAGAGAATTTACTACTCTATAGCGGACTCGAGAAAAAATACAAATGTTAATACTAATCTGGGCATAATCATTCTGATTGCACCGATTGTTCATAGTTTATTGAATTCAACAAAAAATAGCTTCAGAAGTGCTCTGAAAGATGTAATTAAATCATCAAAAATATCTGATACTAATTTACTCTGCAAAACAATTAACCTTGTCAACCCTGGTGGCTTGGGAGAGAGAGAGGAGATGAATACACGCTCTTTGCCCAAAGTGACCCTAAAGACAATCATGGATAAATCTGCTAGCTATGATCGATTGTCATATCAATATTCAACTGGATATAGTGATATTTTGGATTTTGTTGTTCCGCGGATACTAGAGCATAAGAAAAACATTGAAAATACTGATTTTCTCCTATCATTAGTATTTTTGGAGATATTATGTGAAATTCCTGATACACATATTTCTCGGAAATTTGACGAAAAAATAGCAAAAAAGACTAGTAATGAAGCACGGGATTTGATTAAAATAATAAATACGGAACGTAGTCGCAAAAGAGCAATATCGAGGATATGCCAATTGGACTACGAATATAAGAATAAAGGAATTAATCCGGGGACTACCGCAGATTTATTACTTTCAAGCGTCATGATCGAGAGATTATTACGCTCTGAAAACTAGATCCATACGTATACCCACTAACAAAAAAACAGGAGATAATAATGGCAGTAATCGATAAAGTACTTACAGGTGAAAGCCTTGTCGTTACAGAGGGCGGTGATAATGAGATCGCACACATAGACTTAATCATGGGTCCTCGTGGTTCAGCAGCTGAAGATGCATTTTGCAACACACTGTGTAATAACAAAGATGGTTTTACATCACTTCTTGCAGTATCTCAACCAAATTTAATGGTTAAGCCTGCAACTGTAATGTTCAATAAAGTCACAATTAAAGGTGCTAAACAAGCAGTACAAATGTTTGGTCCTGCACAAGCAGCTGTTTCCATGGCAGTAGCAGATAGTGTTAAAGATGGAACAATTCCAGCAGCTGAAGCAAACGATTGTTTTATTTGCGTTGGTGTTTTCATTCATTGGGAAGCTGATGACGATAAACGTATTTATGAATATAACTATCAAGCTGTTAAAGAAGCAATAGCTAGAGCAGTAAAAGGCTCACCTACAGCGGATGAGGTAGTTGCAAATGCAGATGCTAAGCAACATCCATTCTCTGGTCAAGCTTAATAAAAATGACCTTTTGATTAAACCAGCCTAATTTATAGGCTGGTTTTTTCTTTTTTGTATAAGAAGTCTTGGTAAGCAATCTTTTTTGAGAATTGATGATACTAATACACCCTTCGCTCCGAGACTTTTTGCTCTGTTTAAATCTAGGGTAGTTTTAATACCTCCAGCTATATAAAGTTCGTACTTACTTGAGTACTTAATGTATTTCCGAAGCATCTTAAAGTTTGCATATTTTGATGATCCAACTTGCTCCAAATCCATTAATATAATTTTTTTAGGTAAATATTTCAGCAATCTTGGCAAATTAACATTTCCCAGAATTCTTTTTTTATAATCGAAAGAGCAAACATGTTTTTTTTTATTATTAGTATCGATGTCAAAACCTATTGAATTTTCTGTACAAAAAACTGAGTGATAATTCATGAATCTTTTTTTTAATTTCAATATATTCAGACCTGTATCAATCCAAAATTTTATCTCTGGGAAATCTATCAAAATATCATTTATAATTTTAGTATTAACTTTATTATCAATTATAGCATCTAAGTCAGCTATATAAATTATACTAGGCTTATATCTTTTCTTGATAGTTGAAATTATTTGTTTTGGATCTGTGGTACTATATAGACTACTTACTATAGGTTTGTACGAGTGTCTATTTCCCTCTACAGCAGTGACAACCTTTTGTTTATAAATATCTAATACGGGGATAATATCCATAATATGAAGAAAGTTCTAATATATGAATATTTTACAGGAGGTGGGATTATTAATGAAGAGTTATGTTCCTCTTCACTGTTATCTGAAGCAAAGATCATTGTGAATTCAGTTGTAAATGAGTATTGTAAGTCTCAAGAATATCAAGTTTATTATTTTTTAGATAGTCGTTTGAAACTCGATAATCTTGGTAAATCTATTGAGGTAAAATCATCAGAGCAATTATATGATATTAAATTATTAAGAACCTTTGATTTAATTTTACCAATTCTCCCTGAGCAAAATATGGAATTATATTCTTATTGTGAATTTCTCGCAGAGCAAAACATAGAAACACTTATATCATCTCCAGAGACCATAAAAGTACTATCTGACAAGTATGTGTTCTCATCTTTTTGTCTTAAGCATAACATACCTTGTATACCCTCTTATCTTTCTAGTCAAATCAATGCTATTCCTCATGATACTATTATCGAGAAAGATAGATATGGAGTTGGATGCTCACATGTAAAAAAAATATCTAAAAAAGATTCCATTAAAAGAAAAAAAATGATCTATCAACCTTATATAAAAGGAAATCATTTTAGTTTATGTGTTTATTATGAGAAAAAATCATTTAAGATACTCACACTTAATGAACAAGATATAGTATTAGATAATAACAAAATTAAACTGAGAAGTCTGAAGGTTAATGTCAAGAATAGTCATTATCTCGAACTTTACAGTATACTTCGAAATATTTATAAATCTTTACCAGGTCTTTATGCATATGTGGGAGTTGATTTAATAATGACTCGTGACAAAATACTAGTTGTAGAGGTTAATCCTAGACTTACTACATCTTTCACTGGTATCAGTAGTACTCTAGGTATTAATTTGTCTCAACCAAAAAAATTTATGAAATTATCAAATATAAATCCTAGATCACAGAGAATTTATTTATCATGACAAAAGAAATATACATAGGCTGGGATATTGGCGGTGCTCATCTTAAATCATGTGTACTCAGTGGCCAAAAAATTGTATGTTCAGTAGATCTATGTGAATTATGGAAGACTAAAGAGGCTGGAAATATCATTGATCGAATTATTAAAAAATATACCCAGCAAGGTGTTGTTTATAATCTAATAACTATGTCGGGAGAGATGTGTGATATTTTCGATAATAGAGAACAAGGTGTAAAAAAAATCCTTAATTATTTTAATAAATTTGTAAATACATATGTTTATACACAGAATAGTGGAATCATCAATATTAAAGAAAACAAAAAATTACATGATATAGCATCAGTAAATTGGCATGTAATTGCCAAGTTCATGAGTAAAAAATTAAAAGATGCAATCGTCATAGATTTAGGCTCAACAACTACAGATTTTATACTAATAAAAAATTCTAAGGTTATTAATAAAAGGTTAGATGATTTTTCTGGTCTAAGTTCTCGAGAACTATTGTATGTTGGTTGTTTGAGAACTCCACCCTATATCTTCGGACAATCTCTGCAGATCGATAAAAAAAATATACAAATGATACCTGAAAACTTTTCATCTCTAGCGGATGTTTATAGAATAATTAGAAAATTACCTAAGGATTTTTATTACTGTTCAACATGTGATGGCAAAGACAAAGATATAAAGTCATGTATGGTCAGGTTTGCAAGAAATTTTGGTTTTGACTATAAGAGAATACATCAGAACTTCCTAATTTCTGCAGCCAGAAAAATATCAGAACTACATATAAGCATTATAAATAAGGTAATTGACCATCATATCAAAAAAGATTTTTTATCTAATAAAAATGTTAAAATTGTAGGATTAGGAATTGGAGAAGAAATTATTAAAGATCTTTGTGTAAAAAATCATAGAGAATATCTTGACCTATCAACTATCATGGGAGAAAGAATGTTGAGTACAAAAATAAGTCCATATCATATTGCACCAGCATATTTCCTGGCAACTATGCTCAAAGAGGAGAGAATTCTTGAACAGAGATAAATTCAAATACTATAAGAATCCAAGAGAAATCTTTTCGTTAATAGAGGATAGAGACTGGTCAGTTTTGCTCGATAGTAATCAAAATAAATTTACAATGCAAAGCTTTGATATTATGACATCAGATCCAACCATTAAAATATCTGGCAGAGGAGAGGAATCTGTTGTAGAGGATATCACATCTAAAAAACATATAAAATCAGATCCAATAAGTTTATTGCAAGAGTATATGAAAGATAGTTTTAATAAAGATGATAGCCTACCTTTTACTGGTGGTGCAATTGGTTTTTTATCTTATGATCAAGGCAACTTATATGAGCGTATCGATCAAAAGAAAGATGACTTTGACATACCTTATATTGCTTTTGGTATTTATGACTGGGCAATAATTATAAATCATGATGCCAAAGAAACAATACTAATCTATAAGAACAACACTGAAATAGTAAATAAGATTAAAAACCAGCTAAAGTCTTTTGAGAAGGAAACTAGAACATACCATTTTGAAATAAATTCTAATTACAAATCTAATCTATCTTATGAGAAATATGTTGAAAAATTTAATAAAATAAAATCGTATATTGTAGAGGGAGATTGTTATCAGATAAATTTCTCACAGAGATTCTCGCTTAAGTATAGTGGAAGTTGTTGGGGTATTTATAAGAAACTATCTGAGTCTTATGGAGCACCTTATTCAGCATACTTAAACTATCCCTTTGCTAAAATATTGTGCTTTTCTCCTGAGAGATTCATCAATCAAAATGGTAAAGTGGTTGAAACAAAGCCAATCAAGGGCACAAGACCAGTTTCACTAGATGAAAAAGAGAATTCTAAAATGATTAATGAATTGAGAGATTCTGACAAAGAACAGGCAGAAAACCTAATGATAGTCGATTTGTTAAGAAACGATTTTGGTAAAAACTGTGATTTTGGATCTGTGGAGGTTAGCGATCTATTTAAAATAGAGACTTTTGCAAACGTGCATCATTTGGTGAGTACTGTAAAAGGTAAACTCTCTAAAGAGGATGATATTTTTAAACTTTTACGTGACTGTTTTCCTGGTGGATCAATCACAGGCGCACCTAAGATAAGAGCAATGCAAATCATCAATGAATTAGAAATGAATAATAGGAGTATATATTGTGGTGCTATTGGTTATATTAGTACAAATTATAAAAGTGATTTCAATATTGCCATACGAACAGTCTTATCAGTTGACTCAGATTTATATTTTTGGGGAGGCGGAGGTATAACTTTTGATTCAGAAGTAGAATCAGAGTATGCTGAAACTATTGATAAAATTAAACCTTTATTGAACTCATTGCGAAGATAGATGAGTTAAGCTTAGTAATTCAATAACAGCGTTCCTATCTAAATTAAGCCTATTAGACTTTTTTTCACAAAGTTGTCCACGAAACCCTATGAAATCGGGATTTATTTTAGTGAGTTTTGATAAATCGTCTATAGTTAAAGATCCAGCAAGTCCACTAGTCATACCTAATTTTCTAGATTGTTTCACAAATGACATACATTCATTTTCTGAAAGCAGGTCGAAAACTCGTGATTGTTTTTTATTTATAGTATCTAGCATTACGCCTTTATAGCCAATTTCACATAGACGATCTAAATAGCCAATGTCTGTTACATCATCAATTAAAATAACACAAATCGGTTTACATCCATTTAAATTTATTTCTTTTAAGAGTCTTTCGTGGTTTATAATTTGACTCTCTGAGAATAATCCAATTTTCATATAGTTGATACCTGAGGATACTACTTCGCTTGCTGTTTCAATTATTTTTTTAGTATATGGATTTTTACTATTACCCATTGTGACACTTATAGTCATATTAGGGATAATCCTCTTAATATCTTGAATCTTTTTTATACCCACAAAACCCATAGGAGGCTCAGATATTTCTTTTAGATCTATTATATCAATATTTAAATCTTTAATGATACTTGCCTCACGCGTGTCTTTTATGCTCACA
>CAJWIW010000045.1 GCA_913041865.1 uncultured Gammaproteobacteria bacterium | reverse complement strand
CAAATATTTTTAAATCTTCTTCTCTAAATTTATTGACTATACCATCTACTAAAGGTGCTTCTGGTCCCACAATTGTTAAATCAACTTGATTAGATTTTACGAAGTCTATTATTTCTTTTTGTTGATCTAAGCTTAAATCTAGATTAGTTACTTTTTTCTCTAGAAATGTACCTGCATTCCCTGGGCAAACATACACATGAGAAACAATCTCAGATTTAGACAGCTTCCATGCAATAGCATGCTCTCTTCCACCCTGTCCTAAAATAAGTATTTTCATCTTACTAATGTTTGAAGACTCTAATTCCACTGAAGACCATTGATATTTTATATTTATCTGCGATCTCAACGATGTCTTTGTCTTTAAGCGAGCCGCCCGGTTGAATTATACTAGTCACCCCAATTTTATGTGCAAGATCTACATTATCTCGGAAAGGAAAAAATGCTTCGGATGCCATCACCGAACCTTTTAAATTTATGTTGAAATTTTTTGCTTTCTCTCTCGCAATTTTTGTTGAATCAATGCGACTCATTTGACCTGCACCAATTCCAAGTGTCGTTTTATTTTTAGCAAACACGATAGCATTAGATTTTACATATCTTGCAACTTTAAAGGCAAATATTAAGTCTTCAGTTTGAATTTGGGTAGGTTTTTTCCTTGTAACTGTCTTAAGATTTTTTTTGGTAATTTCTTTATTATCTGATGTCTGAATTAAAAGTTTATTTTTAAGTGACTTAATTTCATAAGATCCCATTCTTTTTTTTGTATTCTTAATAACCAAGAGTCTCATATTTGGCTTCTTTTTTAAAATGTCCAAACATGCTTTATCAGCACCAGGTGCGACTATAACCTCGACGAATTGTTTATTTAAAATTTTTGTTAGAAGCCTTGGAGTCAATCTTCGATTAATTGCTATCACCCCACCAAATGATGAGATCGGGTCACATTTAAAACTTTTTTGATAGGCTTGCTCTATAGATGAACTCTCTGATACTCCACAGGGATTAGCATGTTTTACTATGACACATGCAGGGCTAGAGAATTGCTGAACACATGAATGTGCACAATCTACATCTACGAGATTGTTATATGAAAGTTCTTTACCTGATAATTTTGAATAATCAAAGTTATCGAAATTTGGCGATGATATTTTATAAAGTACAGCATCTTGGTGAGGGTTTTCACCGTATCTGAGCGTTGAATCCTCCGTAAGCTCTATAGATCTAAATGAATCACATGAAACAGTTTTGTTTTTAGAGCCTTTATCTAAATATCTAGTTATGACGCGGTCGTATTCAGAGGTGTGACTATACACTTTTGCGGCTAATTTTTTTCTCAGTGCCAGAGTAGTTTTGCCACAGCTTCGTATCTGCTCTAATACTGTCACGTAATCATGGGGATCAACAAGAGTGGTTACTCGGTAGTGATTTTTTGCTGCTGCTCTCAGCATGGCAGGCCCACCAATATCAATATTCTCTACAGCATTATCATAAGTACACTTAGGATCAGAAATCGTTTTAAGGAACGGATATAAATTCACGACCACTAAATCAATTAGCTTATAATTATCTTGTAATTTATCAAGGTCATTTGCTTTTCTTGCCAAGATCCCTGCATGTATTCTGGGATGTAACGTTTTTACTCTCCCACCTAAGATTTCTTCAAAATTGGTGAAATCAGATACTGTGATTATTTTTATTCCATGTTTTTGTAAATATTTTGCCGTTCCACCTGTGGAGATGATTTGATAGTTTAGCTTGACTAGGTTTTTTGCGATTATTTCAATGTTAGTTTTATCAGAGACGCTTATCAGAGCAATTTTTTTCTCTCTATCTGACATTATCAAGCGCTAATTCCATATTCTTTTATCCTCTTAATCAAGGTGCCCCTATTAATACCAAGATAATCTGCTGTTTTAGTAACATTGCCATTTAAATGCTTTAAAACGGTGGATATTAGAGATTTTTCTACTTCAGATATAAAAAGATTATGTAAATTGTTTACTCCTTGGCCATTCATTTTATCGATATAAGCAATCGTCTCATTCTTAATGATCTTACTTATCGACGTATTTACGTTTTTAAGTGTTTTTTTCATTTTTTAAAAACTAGCCCCCATGATATTTGATTATATCGACGTTGAAAATTAATAAATGGCCTAGATATATTACAACTTTAATAAGAAACTATAAAGTGAAAATTATCTTTTTCTTTATCAAAATTTTTTGAATACAATCACCCTGATTTAGATGAAACAGGATGAATATTAACGAATCAATGTTAGAATGATTATAATTATAGACGTAAAATTTATATTGTAATGGTCAAAATATCTAAATGTGTAATATTTGGTGGTACGGGATTTGTTGGATCAAACTTTGCCCAAAAATTATCACCACTTGCCACAGAAATAGTAGTTATCACCAGAGATATTGAAAGAAATAAATCTCTTAAAATGATTCCAAATTTAAAATTAGTTCCTGCGAGCATAAGTGATTCCAAAACAATCAGAGATGTTTTAAAGAATGCAGAGATCGTTGTAAATACAATTGGCATTTTGAACGAATTCGATCAGATTAATACTTTTGAAAATATTCACTTCAAGTTTCTCCAACGTCTATCCCAAGAAATTAAGGTTAATAAAATAAAACGTTTCCTTCATATAAGCTCACTAAATGCGAAAATAGATCAGATGAGTGACTATTTGCATACAAAAGGAAAAGCAGAAGACTTCATACTTAATGAAATGAATTCATTTTGTAATACTACTATCTTTAGACCATCAATCGTATTTGGTGAGGAAGATTCTTTTTTCAATAAATTTGCAAAACTACTAAAATTTATTCCTATATTTCCACTCGCGTGTCCTTACGCAAGGTTTCAACCTATCTACGTTGGAGATTTAACTGACTTCATGATTAGTTGTATATCTAATATTGAAACTTATAACAAGAAGATCGACACTGTTGGTCCTAAAATATATACTTTTAGTGAATTAATTAAACTTACGACCAGAACTATGGGTATTAGAAGAGTTATAATTCCACTCAACGACTCTCTCTCAAAAGCGCAAGCATATGTTTTTCAAAATCTTCCTGGGAAACTATTTACCATGGATAATTATTACTCACTTCAGATTGATAGTGTGAGCGAAAATGGTTATGTAGGCAAGACGACTGTAGAGCAAACATTGCCAAATTATCTAAATATTAAAGATGAATCAGAAGAACTCAGAAAAAAGGCTGGACGAAAGAAATGAAAATTTATCTTGTAGGTGGTGCGGTTAGGGATAAACTCCTCGGTATAGAGCCTAAAGAGAGAGATTGGGTGGTTGTAGGTAGTTCTGCTCAAGAGATGAAAAAAAATGGCTTCAAACAAGTTGGTAAAGATTTCCCAGTTTTCATACATCCTAAATCGGGAGAAGAGTACGCTCTTGCAAGGACTGAGAGGAAAGCAGGACATGGTTATACAGGTTTCGAATTTGATGCTAACTCGGATGTGACTTTAGAAGAGGATTTGGAAAGAAGAGACTTAACAATAAATGCAATTGCAGAGGATGAATCTGGTGAATTGATAGATCCATTTCGAGGAGAAGAAGATATAAAAAATAAAAGGCTAAGACACGTCTCTAACGCATTCTCCGAGGACCCTCTCAGAGTCCTTAGATTAGCAAGATTTATGGTGAAATTCCCTGAATTCAGCGTTGTCCCTACAACTATGGATATGGTTAAAAAAATCGTCGATTCTGGCGAATTAGCATATTTAACAGGTGAGAGAGTTTGGCTTGAAATCTATAAATCAAATCATATCGGTAGATTTTATACTCAATTAGAATATCTAAGAGCAACAGAAAAAATTGTAGGTATTTGCATGATAAATAAGTCGCAAGAAATGGACTTCGAAAAGAAAATCAGTAATGGGTTATCAAAAAAGATTCACCAAATTTCATATTTTATTAAATCCTACATAGACGATGTAGATAAATTCTGCGATGAACTAAAAATACCTAATGAGTACAGGGACCTTGCAAAGACTCTCAAAAGATGTGAACTAGATATTTTAAATTATGTTCCTGAAAGAGGAGAGTACGATAGATTGCTTGAACTTATAAATAAACTTGATATTCGAAAAACAGAGAGGTTGAAAAGTTTTTTTGAGTGCATTGATATAAGTGACGAACGAAAGATATTTTTTGAATCTTTTATAGATAAAATTAAAAATTACAGATTAACTAAAGAAGATCAGGAGAAATCAAAAGATGAAATTATTAAATTAGTCAGGAATAAGCACAGAGAAATAGCTCAAGATCATATTCTAGACTATTTACATTCTTAGGTTATTTAAATCCCTAGTAATACAAATCCTAACAATAATCTGTAAATGACATAAGGTGTAAAAGATATTTTATTAATTGTAATTATAAAGAAGTGTATCGTCAAATAAGAGGCTATGAACGACAATGTTGCTCCTAATAGATGCTCGCTAAATATTTTATAATCACCAATGCTATACAATTGAGCAGATTGATATACTGATGCCATAAAAATAGCAGGGATGGATAACAAGAAAGCTATTTTTACTGAGTCTTCTCTACTGAAATTTACGAGCAAAGCTGCAGTGATTACAATGCCTGATCTTGAAACTCCTGGAACAATAGCAAGTGCTTGCATTAATCCAATAAAAGTAATTATGTATACACTAATCGATTCCAAATTGTTATATCCAACTTTTTTTCTCACATCAGCTACATATAAGATAGCTGCAAAAATGATCGTCATTAAAGCAATAGATTCAATAGATCGCAAGTTTATCGATACGAAATCCATAAGTCCTAAAGCTACAATTGGTAATGGAATAGATCCAATTATAATAAGCTTGATATAATTCTTACCCTCATTTGATAAATACAGAACTTGGCTTATTTCTCTCCTGTAGTAAATTAAAATCGCAAGTAATGATCCAGCATGTAGGGCAATATCAAAACCCAAGCCTTGATCCCTCATTCCAAAAAACTTAGACATTAAGATTAAATGTGACTGACTAGATATGGGCAAAAATTCAGTAATTCCCTGAACAATAGCAAGTAGTACTATTTGCAACATTTCCACTTATAAAATGTCCTTTCTATTAAAATTCTTAGATGCTAGCAGTGGATTTGGGAAATTTTTTGTAATTATCAGTGCCTTAAAGATATCGCCCATTGCATTATATAATATTAGGTTCTTAAGTTTATTGATTTCCGTCACTTTTTCCTCATCAGTGAATGCTCTCTCTTCAAATACATCCAATATACCCAAATTAATTAAGAACTTAGATTGTTCTAGATAACCTGATACCTCAAATTTCAATCTTTTAAAGATATGTGCTAGATGTGAGAAGTTTACAAACGAAGATACATCTTGTAAACCAACATTCTGAAAAGGTTCAAAATTCGCTTGATGATTATTAATACAAACTAGAGTGCCATTTTTTCGATCAGGCAAAAAGTACTCTTTCATGTTATATCCATAATCTACTATAAAAACTATACCCTTATTTAACATTTTGTTAATATTGTTTGCCCAGGAATCATAATTTAAATTTATTTCACTCTCATAATTATCATAGTTCGATAATGTATCGTAACATTGTAGATTTTTAAAAATATCTTTAAATTTGTTTGTTTTGTCTATCCATTGCATTGTAAAAGCTCTATCATAACCTACAAAAAGTTGAAAGATTTTATCATTTTCTATTTTAAATCTTTCAGTAGGTAACACGTCAAAAAATTCATTGCAGATTATTAATCCATTTATTCTAGTGATTTCTTCACAACTTACCCATTTCACAATATTAATTAATTCAGGGATTTTTTTCATGATGTTAGCTTTCTGTGACTGAATCAATCTCTCTGATGTTTCGATAATATAGAAAGTCTTCGGGAGAGCTTTTTTATTAGATAAATGCTCCATGATAGATATTACAAGACTTCCATCTCCAGCACCTATCTCTAAAATTTCTGCTTCAGCAATAGAGTTGCGCAGATTCATGAACTCATTTGCCATAGAAGCTCCAAAGAGACTAGAGACTGTAGGTGAGGTTATGAAATCTCCTTTTCTGCCAAAAATATCTCCAGAATTATAGTAGCCATGCGGATTATGGAAAAGCAGGATATCCATATACTCTGAAAAAGATATAATCCCATTTTTAGTAATTCTCCCTGATATGACTAATTCTATTTCAGATTTCATGATGATATGTTCTAATATAGTTTAGATTTATAAATTAAGCTATTAATTATGACAAAGAGATTAAAAACTGTGCTTATAACAGGAGGTGTAAAACGAATTGGTCTCTCTATCGCCAGAATCCTTCATGACAATCACTATAATATTATTATCACTTATAATAAATCTTCTAAGCAAGCAAAAGACATTTTTACTGAACTTAATAATAAATCAAAAGACTCATGTAGAATCATCAAAGTAGACTTTTCAAAAATATCAAATTTTTCAAAATTCTGTGGTGATGCACTTAAATGTTTTGGTAGATTAGATGTCCTTGTCAATAATGCATCACGTTTTTATCCAACTAAAATCGATCAAATAAATGAAAAATCATGGATCGACCTAATAGATACCAATCTTAAATCACCTTTGATGCTCTCTAAAGTATTTTACTCAGAATTAAAGAAAAGAAGAGGTAATATAATAAACATTATTGATATTCACATAAACCCACCTCTCAAGGATCATATAATTTATAACATAAGCAAAGCAGGTTTACTTGCACTCACTAAGACACTTGCGAAAGATCTTGCACCTCAAATACGTGTAAATGGTGTGTCACCAGGAGCGATAATGTGGCCCGAGGCAGATGAGAACAAGGTGAAGAAAAAGAAGGACATACTCTCGAGAATTGCGCTAAAGCGTGTTGGAGACCCTAAGGATATAGCCAAAGCTGTACTCTTCTTAATTAAAGATGGTAATTACATCACAGGTCAGAATATAAATGTTGACGGTGGTAGAAAGCTTAATATGTAATGATCAAAAATATATTGGAAAATGAACTAGTAAAGATAATAAGATCGTAACAGGCAATCTAATTGAGTAAATAAAAAACGCTGGTCTTAGCTTCTGAAAGTAAATAATATAATCAAATAAAAGTTGAGCAAATAGAAAAGAAATTAAGATATTTGATATTAATAGATACTCAAAATCGTTTAAAACAGCCAGGATAATTAAGAATGATAATAAGCTAGGGATAGCTCCATAAATTGTCATTAAGATAGAACCATCTTTAGTAATTTTCCAATTTATTGCGCCAACAAAAGTAAAAATGATTAGCGTATACAATATCATAAAATCTAAAATCATAGATACTCTTATATCTTCTAAGAAAAATAAATCGATTACTGCATAGAGTGGTGGTATTAATCCTAAGTATGCTATAACTGCCTGAAAGATTAAATTCATTATATTTTTATTT
>CAJWIW010000044.1 GCA_913041865.1 uncultured Gammaproteobacteria bacterium | reverse complement strand
ATATGCTAATAACGATTTGTTGTACATACCTGTAACATCTATTGATCAGATTAAGAAATATAATAAATCTAGTGGACTGACAATAACATTAAACCATCTAGGTACCAGTAAATGGCAAAGAATTAAGAAAAGAGCAAAACAAAAAATCAATGATCTGGCAACAGATATCCTGGAGATTGAAGCTAAAAGAAAATTATCTAAAGGAAATAAATACGAGATAAATACGGATGAATATAAGAGTTTTGTTGAGGATTTCCCATTCACAGAAACAGATGATCAATTACGAACAATATCAGATATTCACTCAGATATGGCGAACGAGTATCCTATGGATAGACTAGTTTGTGGTGACGTAGGGTTTGGTAAAACAGAAATTATTATGAGAGCTTCGTTTATCGCTACAATGAATAATAAGCAAGTTCTACTACTTGCTCCAACAACTCTACTGGTAGAACAACATTATAAAACTTTTAAAAAGAGATTTTGTAATACTCCCGTAAACATAGGAAAGCTATCAAGACTTGAAAAAAAGAAAAACAGAGACGCTATCATTGATCAAGTATTAAATGGGAAGATAGATATTTTAATAGGTACTCATGCAGTGTTATCAAATGAATTGTCATTCCGAAATATTGGTCTTCTAATAATAGATGAAGAACATAAATTTGGTGTAAGGGCAAAAGAAAAAATTAAAAAGTATAGAGGTACAATTGATATTATCACTTTAACCGCAACACCTATTCCCAGAACACTCAATTCAGCACTATCAAATGTAAGAGATTTGAGCCTGATAGAATCACCGCCAGATAACAGGAAATCCATTGTAACTAATATTCTTGAATGGGATGACAAAGTATTGTCTGATGCAATTGAAAGAGAAATACAGAGAGGTGGGCAGGTTTATTTTGTGCATAATGATATAAAGACTATTCCTCATATGAAAGAGAAAATTGCATCAATTAATCATAAAATATCTATAGGTATTGTACATGCCAAATTAGATAATAATAAAATTGAAAAAGAGATGAATAGTTTTATAAATAAAGAATACGATATTATTATTTGTACGAGTATTATTGAAAGTGGTTTGGATATAGCAAACGTTAATACGATTATAATAAATAATGCAGATAAATTTGGGTTGTCTCAACTTCATCAAATTAGAGGAAGAGTTGGAAGAAGTTCAACTCAAGCATACGCGTATTTGCTGATAAGTAATAAATATAAAATAACTTCACTATCCAAGAATAGACTAGAGGCACTTGATTCAATTGATAGTCTTGGTGGCGGTGTGGAGATAGCAACTAAAGACTTAGAATTACGAGGAGCAGGAGAGATTCTCGGAGAAGAACAGAGTGGGCAAATGTATGAGATTGGATTTGCAATGTTTACAGATCTGCTAAAAAAAACTATAAATCTGTTAAGAAATGGAAAGGATACAGAAATTTCTCAACTTATCATTGATGTTAATAAGCCTTGCTTAATACCTGACTATTATATGGAAGATATATTTCAGAGATTAAAATATTACCAGCGAATATCATTATGTAAGTCCAAGGACGATTTACAATCTCTTAAAGATGAGATTGTTGATATATTCGGCCCATTACCAGATCATCTAGATAATTTACTTATATTAAGGAATCTCAAGAATAGCATCAGTGATGAAAATGTAATATATATGAAAATTATTGACTCAAATGTTACGATTGATTATCAAGCTAATCAAAAAAATAACAAAAAATTTGATAAAAATACTTATGGATCAAAAATAAGAATGAAGATGACATTGCATAATGAGGATTTTGAGAAACAATGTATTGAGATACAAAATAATCTTAACAAACTAGTTGGATAGTTTTTTATCCCAATCAATAGTCGTGGTTGGAAATGCGATAGCCGAATTATTATTAGAGATAATATTAGCTATCTTGAAAAGAATCCCCTCTTTTACTTCAAGAAATTGTCGCCAATCTTTTGTATTTGTGAATGCATAAACTATAATATCACAAGATGATGCTTCAAAACTTGTGAAATAAACAACAGGTTTTATGGTCTGATCTATATCACTATGAGATTCAAGGAATGAGCGTACCTCAATAACGATATTAGGGATATTATCAATATCTTCGTATCTAACTCCAATGACTTCATTAAATCTTCTATTTGTCATACGAGTTGCGTTTTCAACTATTATATTCGAAAAGGCAGAATTAGGAATATATAAAACATTTTTTGAAAAAGTTCTCACAACTGTCAATCTCCAGCCAATACTCTCTACAATGCCCTCAATATTTCTATCTGGTGATTTAATAAACTCACCAACCTTAAAGGGTCTGTCGAAGTAAATCATTAATCCACCAAAGAAATTTGATAAAAGGTCTTTGGCTGCCAATCCGACAACTAATCCGCCTACTCCACCGAATGCTAGAAGACCTGATATGCTTAGTCCAAATTCTTGCATTAGGATAAGTACAGTGACGACTATAATTACAATTTTGGAAACTCTAATTGTTATTTCATAAGTCTGCTCGACAACAACAGGATCATCTTGCTTAGATAACTTTTTTAAAAATAATCTATTTTCATAGTACTTATCTAGAAATCTTACCAGAGACAGCGCAAAAAGTACTAGGAAAACACTATAAAAGAAATTAGATGGCACAAAAGACTCAATATAATTATAATGTGAGTTGAGCCTGTCGAATATGAGTAAAATACTTATTATAATAATTAAATACGAAAATGGCTTACTCACTGACTCGAGTATAATATCATCAAATTCATTTTTTGTATTTTTTGTGATACCAGTTAGAAACTTGATTAACCAGTTTTTTATAATAAGCAGTAAGAATCCAAGACCAAAAATTAGAGATATTTGTAAAGATACTTCACTTGAGGATATTTGATTGAGTAATTTATCCATATTTATAACTCTTTATAAAGCGTAGATTTTCTCTATATAAATTCATTTTATTGCCAGTTGTAGTGATAAATTGTAGCTTTTTTATATTAACATGATTTTGTCTTGTATAATTAAGTAAATTATCAGATAAATAGTTCTCAGTAAAATAATGAGATGATGATTTGTACTCATCAATATTCTCAACTAATTTTGAAGTGCATATTACATATTGACATCCAGCCCTTAAAGCCGAAAGAACTCTATCTTCACATTTAATAATCTTATTATTGAAATGTTTGGCAGCGTGCATTTCTAGATCATCACTTATAAATATTGGCTTCAATTTGAAAATATCTCCAGGGATATCATTAAGTAATTTTTTAGAATAACTGCAAATCATTTCATCTATATCTTGATACAAAACATGATTTGTCATTACAGGTAAAGAGAAGTTTTTTAAAATTTCTATGAAAGGTACAAGATCCTCATCAAGTAAATTCTTGATGCTTATTCCAGTAGTGCATGTTTGCGTATGTGAGTCTGTATCTACACTCCCATGACCTGGATAATGCTTGAGCACAGGTAATACGCCCGCTTTGATGATTCCTTTAATGTATGACATTGATAGAGCTATAACAGTATGTTTATCTGATCCAAAAGTTCTATCCTTGAGTAACCTGGATGACGGATGCAATATATCAATAACAGGTGAGTAATTTAAGTTGACGCCAATCTCACTTAATTCATAACCTGCTATAAATCCACAACACATTGCTAACCTATCTCTATCTTGAGGATTACTAATTTTAGATATAAACTCAAAACTTGGTAATTTTGTAAAATTTTTTTTAAATCTTTGAACCCTCCCACCTTCATGATCAATTGAAATAATTAAATTATTTTTAATATTTCTAATATTATCAATAAGATCTATCACTTGTTGATGACTTTGATAATTATTTTCAAAAAGAATTATACCACCGATCAATGGATGACTAATCAACTCAATATCTTCTGTGGTTAATTTATAACCATCTATATTTATAATTAATGGACCTAGTATTTTCTGCATCTACTTTATAGAAACCAGCGCATGACATGATATTCCCTTGCCTTCGCCGACAAATCCCATATTTTCATTTGTGGATGCTTTGATGTTAACATTTTTATTGCTACATTTAGTAAGCGCAGAAATATTCTGTCTCATCTCATCTTTATAACTAGATATTTTTGGTGATTGTAATAATATTACGATATCAATATTATTTATTTTTAAACCATTACTCGACACCAAATCAATAGCATGTTTTATTATTTTAGAGCTATCTAAACCTTTGTTTGACGGATCTGAATCTGGAAAATGATCTCCTATGTCGCCCATTGATAGACAGCCGTATATAGCATCTGCAATTGCGTGATAGACAATATCACCATCAGAATGAGCTAGTATAGACTTACCACAAGATATTTTTACTCCAGCAATTAGTAAAAAATCTCCATCAATAATTTTATGAGTATCAATACCTATACCAATTTTCATATAACTTTTATAACTCTTTTTATTTTATCCAAGTCTTCTATATATGTTAATTTTACATTAAATGGAGATGATTTCAGAATTTTAACTTTATAAGAATTAATATGCATAACTTCTAAATCATCGTCAACAGCAATATTTTTATCTATCACGTATTTATAAGACTTTATAAGCTTATCAAAGTTAAATAATTGAGGCGTAAATGATATAAAATAATTATTTTTTTTGATATTATTCTTTATAATTCCTCCCTTACCAACTTCTTTTAGTGCGTTAGTTAATGGATAGCCAAAACCAACACCAGTTTTAATAGATTTAGAACAGGATATTAGGTTCTGTAAATCTTTTTTATCTATTAACGGTCTGGCAACATCATGTATTATTACATTCGTTGGTCGTTGCTTATTTGCAAGGTGCTTTAAGCCAAAGAAAACAGATTTTACTCTACTCGAGCCACCTTTAATGAATTCTATTTTATTTTTATATTTAGAATTATTTAATAGGGATAAATCATTTGTGACTAAATAAATATCTCTGATTTGTTTAAATTCTAAAAATTTAGAAATAGCAATATCTACTATTGGTATTCCATTTATCTTTATTTTTTGTTTTTTTGTTCTAGAATTATACCTAGAACTTTTTCCTGACGCTAATATTAATACGTCAGTTGTTAACGCTGTCATTCTTGATTATCTGCACAAAAATTTCATCTTTCTTTATATATCCAAAAATCTCTCTAGCATATACCTCTAAAGATTTATTGCTGTTATTTAATCTTGATATTGAATTTCTTAGGTCAATACTGTTATTCTGGATCTTATTAATTTGTTCGTATTTAGTATCAAGTTGCTTTCTGTAATCCAAATAAGCAAAAACACTATTATTAGAAAATACTAACGAGTACTGAAGAAGAGAAAATAATATAAAAGATGTTAGATAAAATAACTTCACTTCTGCCACCTTTTAAAAATATTCCCTATGTTGTACATATTTTCACCAAGATTTTCCTCTATCCTTAGAAGTCGATTATACTTTGCAACCCTATCTGATCTAGACAATGATCCAGTCTTAATCTGATTAGATCCAGTCCCTACGCTTAAATCTGCGATAGTTGTATCTTCTGTTTCACCAGATCTGTGCGAAATAATAAATGAGTAATCTGATTGTTTAGCTATATCTATAGTATTAATTGTCTCTGTAACTGTTCCAATTTGATTCAATTTAATAAGTATTGAGTTTGCTATACCTGCATCAATTCCTTTTTTTAGAATTCCTGGATTGGTGACAAAGACATCATCTCCAACTAGCTGTACTTTTTTTCCCATACTATCGGTAATTTGCTTCCAGCCAACCCAATCATCCTCAGCCATCCCATCTTCTATGCTAATTATCGGGTAGTTTTTACATAATTCGCTTAGATATTCACAAAAATCATTACTATTATAAACACCGTCATTCAATCTATATTTTTCATTACTATAGAATTCCGAACTTGCAACGTCTAAACCCAGGTAAATATCCTCTCCTGGTATGTAGCCTGCAATCTCAATCGATTCAGTTATAATATTTAAAGCTAGTTGATTAGATGAAATATTAGGTGCAAAACCACCCTCGTCACCAACGGCTGTACTGAGAGATTTTTTGGACAATTGATTCTTCAGCGTATGAAAGACCTCACATCCTGCCTGAAGGCTTGCTGAAAATGATGGGAACTTGACAGGGATTATCATAAACTCTTGAAAATCTAGCTTGTTGTTTGCATGTGCCCCACCATTTAATATGTTCATAAGAGGTACTGGCAACGAGAAACTATCTCCGAATGATTGGAAGAGTTCAAGTCCATCAAATTTTGTTTTAGCCTTACAAAAAGCTAGTGAGGCTGCTAGAATTGCATTTGCGCCTATATTTTTTTTATTATTAGAGCCATCTAGTTCAATAAGAAAATTGTCAAACTCTTCTTGAGTATTAAAATTCTTTCCAATTACTTTCTTCCTCACTAACGTATTAATGTTACTAACTGCCTTGTAGACAGATTTGCCATTAAATTTATTACTATCGTTATCTCTCAACTCAATAGCTTCTAATTTCCCAGTTGAAGCACCTGAAGGAGAAATACCTGTTCCCATCTGACCAGTACTAAGTGTTAATTCACATTCAACTGTGGGATTACCTCTAGAATCTAGAATCTGACGAGCATGAATTGTTTTTATATTAATCATTTATTATCTCTTTACGATTTCATTTATACTAACTATGGAACTCAATAAGTCTTCCATTTTACTAATATCCAAAGAATTCTTACCATCACTGTGTGCATTGGATGGGTCCGGATGAGTTTCAATAAATATCGCATCTATTCCTACTGCTGTAGCTGCTTTTGCCAAAGTTGGAATAAATTCACTCTCACCTCCTGAACCAGACACGTCTCCACCTGGTTGTTGAACAGAGTGAGATGCATCATAAATGACAGGACAACCAGTCTCCCTCAAAATTACAAGAGATCGCATATCTGACACAAGATTATTATAGCCAAAACTTACTCCTCTTTCACATACATATATCTGATCATTCCCTGTAGATTTTGCCTTTTCAACAACACTTTTCATTTCTTTTGGTGATAAGAATTGACCTTTTTTTATATTAACTGGCTTTAATGTTGATGATACTCTTAGAATAAAATTTGTTTGTCTACATAAAAAAGCAGGTGTCTGTAAAACATCGACGCAGTTTGCGACCTCGTCTACTGGCGTATCCTCATGGACATCTGTAAGTACAGGGATGTTGAATTCTGATCTAATTTTTTCCAAAACTCTCAAACCCTCTTCCATGCCAATACCTCTTTTAGATGACAGAGAGGTTCTATTCGCTTTGTCAAAAGAACCTTTAAATACATAGGAAATAGGAAACTTTTCAGTAATTCTAACAAGTCTCTCCGCTACAGACATGCAGAGTTTCTCTGACTCTATAGCACAAGGTCCAGATATTAGTGTTAAATTCTTCTCTTTGCCGATATTAAGCATTTATATTTTTCCTCTAAAACTAGCTTTTATAAAACCATTGAATAATGGGTGTCCCCTCAGTGGAGACGATGTAAATTCAGGATGGAATTGACACCCAAGATACCAGGGATGATTTTTAATCTCAATAATTTCCATTAGACCCTCTCTTGCTGATTTTCCGCTAAATATTAGATCACTATCCTTGAAAAATTTTACAAAATTACTATTGACCTCGTATCTATGCCTATGCCTTTCGTCAATCGAAGCTTTTCTGTACATTTTGTATGCCAGCGTATTCTTGTTGATACTGCATTTTTGAGCACCCAACCGCATGGTTCCACCATAATTTGACTTATCAACTATAATTTTTTTGCCCTTTGAGTCACGCCATTCGTCTACTAGTGCAATAACAGGATTATTAGTCTTAATATCAAATTCAGTACTATTTGCTCTCTTTAGATTAATAACATTTCTTGCATATTCAATCACAGATATTTGCATACCTAAACAAATACCAAAGTACGGTATGCTATTCTCTCTAGCGTACT
>CAJWIW010000043.1 GCA_913041865.1 uncultured Gammaproteobacteria bacterium | reverse complement strand
AGTCCGATGAAGTTTGTGAAACATCATATAAAGATAGAGATGGTAAATATCAAGGACAAAAAGGTGTCACTCTTCCAAAAACATAATCGTGACTAAAGATAAAACACTACAAATACTTAATAAAAATTCTTTGAATAACAAGCAATGGAACGAGGCTCTATTGCAATTTCAAGAATATAATATTTTTCAATCTTACGAATGGGGAGAATTGAAGAAATCTGAGGGATGGGAACCTCTTCGAATTATAGTTTCTGATAATAATTGTGAGAAACTAACTTTAATTGCACAAATTGTTATGAAAAAAGTTTTAGGCGTAAATATAGCATGGTGTCCAGGTGGACCTTTAATAAACACAGAAGATAAAAATAAAACCAATAGCGCCCTTAAAAAGTTTAGAGATGTAGTTGCAGAGTACAATTTTGCGAATCTAAGATGTAAAACATTTATGGAAGATAACGATATTAATAGCAAATTTTTTATCGAATTCAAAAAATCCTCCAATACATTGACTAGCAGGAGAACAAATATAATTAAAACAATGCCCAGCGATGACTTTCTCAGTCAAATAAGGAAAAAGCATAGATACTATATCAAACAATCAATTAAAAATAATATTGATTGGCGAATCAGAGAAAACGATGAGGCTGGTTCAGTATTCTACTCGATATACGCACAAATGCAGGAAGAGAAGAATTTGAATTTGCCTATTATAGATGTTGCTTTATTCGCAAAATTATTAAATTCATCAGATTACAATAAAATAATTACACTTGCAGGGTACAAAGATCGAGAATGTGTTGCAGCTTGTGTTGTGAGCATGTTTCATCGAAAAGCTTTTTATCATTATGCGGCATCTACCAACAGAGGCGGTGATTTACATGCATCCTACGGCATGATCTTTGAGTTGATTAATTATCTATATTCACTTGATATAGATATCTTAGATTTTGGTGGGTTATCCGAAGATCAATCAACTGCAGGTGTAGATTTTTTTAAAGAAGGCTTCAATGGCGAGGAAATTAAAAGGGTAGGAGAATTCGATATCGCTAAATCTATTTTGCATAATTATATTTTTAACAAAGCACTCGATTTTAAGAAAAAACGATAAGGAGATACCATGAATCTAACATCACTCAAATGGGCGAGCACTACTTTTGTATTAACAGGAATCTTTATAGCACAGTTTAATATATACCCGCTCTACATCTTTATCCACTCGGTAGGTGCAGCTGGTTGGATGATTTCTGGATACTTAATGAATGATAAAGCGGTCATGATAAATTTTGGTCTTCAAATCCCAATTTTTATAACGGGCTATATAAATTATTTTCTTGTTTAAATTAATATAGTTCCATAAAAGCTAAATCAATATTAGCCTTGAAGTCTCTTCCAATTGCCACAACGCCGATTGTTTTAATATCAATGGATGCAACAGACGTTGGCTGATAAAAGTTAGATTTTTTAAATGAATTAAAAGGTATATCTATAATAGACCATTGATCTGTTGCAATAAAATTTGCTTGATAATACTGCCAAGGTAGAAATAAATATTTAGTCCTCAGATGCAATGCATATTCTTCATTATTGCCACGAACTTTTATTCTAATTCCATTATATATTTTATCTTTTGGATGATTTTCTAATTGAGTCCTGAATTGTATGAACCCGCCATTATTCTCTGTTGAAACATTACCTTGCATATTATAATGAGGCACATCATCGGACTCTCGCTTTTCAAATGTGCCCTCTGAAACACCACCCATAACTTTATCAGTTACAAAACACCATTTTGTCGTTGTTTCCTCGCAATAGTCTCTTTTTTCTGCAGAGCCATTTGAGTTCTCCATATCATCTATTATCATAGTGTCCGCATTTACTGAATTATAAAAAAATATTAACACAAATAAAACAATAAACCAGGTTGTGATTTTTTTACCTGAACGATAAGCATAGCCATCCATTTTTTTTTGCCTCCATCAACAATTTTTCATCGCCATCTACTACAACTGCTTTTCTAACTTTCTCTAATAGGGGTAAATCATTAAATGAGTCAGAGTAAAATTTCGATTCATCTAGTGCATACCCCTTTAAGTTAATCCACTCTGTTACTTTTTTCAACTTACCTTCCCTGAAACAGGGCAATCCTAAAACCTGACCGGTAAATTTATTATTTACAATCTCAAATTCTGTAGCAATGAGGTTATCGATACCAAATAGCTTTGCAATAGGTTTTGTAACAAAATCGTTAGTAGCTGTAGCAATGATAACTGTGCTGTCTTCCATTTCCTCTTTTACCTTCGCCAATGCTTTTGATAACACAATAGGCTTAATTTTTTTCTCAATGAATTCTTCTCTTAATTCTAGAAGTAAATCTATTTCATTGTTCTTTAGCGGTTCCAAACAGAAATTGAGAAACCCGTCGATATCCAGGCTTCCTTCATAATAATTATTATAAAATTGCTCACTTCTCAAGAGATAATCATCGTTAACAACTCTTTTCTCAGAGAGAAATTCACCCCAATTTCTGTCACTATCGCCTTTTAATAGCGTATTGTCCAAGTCGAATATTGTAAGTTTATTCATGAGTCACTGAAAAACATATCTGGGAATTTACTTAACTTATAAAGAAAATTCGCATTATACATAATTAAATCACCTAATATTGTATTATGATAAGTATACGAATTAAATATTTATAATGATAATAGTCACCATGAAGGGTAAAAATTATAGAAAAGGCGTAGGGATGGTTATCGTAAACCGAGAAGACCAATTTTTTCTTGGAAAACGAATTGGTGCTGATGCATGGCAATTTCCTCAGGGCGGCATTGATGAGGGTGAAACTCCAGAGGTTGCACTATATCGAGAGTTATTTGAAGAAACTGGTTTAGAGAAGGACAAGGTAGAAATAATTGACATCAGCAAGAAGTGGCTCGTCTATCACATACCTCATGTCTTTCAAAGATCCAACAAGAAATATGACGGTGCAATGCAGAAATGGTTTCTATTGAGATTCATCGGTGAGGATGCAAGCGATATAAATTTAAACGCAACCGAGCATGCTGAATTTGACGAATGGAAGTGGAGTGACAGAAAGACTGCCATTAAAAGTGTGATTAAGTTCAAGAAGAAAGTTTATGAGAGCATTTTACAAGAATTCTCAAGTATTTTGGAGAAAAGTTAAGATGCCGAGTACGCTTATAGTTTATTCATCGGTAGATGGACATACCAAAAAAATCTGTGACAAAATTGAGATGACTATATCCAAATCTGACCAAGTAGATGCTATGTCTATTGATGATGCTCTCAATAAGGATCTTGCCACCTATGATAAGATAATAATTGGTGCAAGCATCAGGTATGGCAATTATCGGCCATCTCTCTTTCAATTTATCAGAGATAATAAGAACGTATTAGAATCTAAAATGAGTGCATTTTTTAGTGTAAATATTGTTGCAAGAAAACCTGAGAAAAATACTCCTGATACGAATCCATATATGAAGAAATTTTTGAGAAAGTCATCCTGGGAGCCAAATCATCTGGGAGTTTTCGCAGGTCGTTTGGATTTTCCAAATTATAAATTCACAGATAAGTACATTATTAAGTTTATTATGTGGATAACAAAGGGGCCAACAAATACAAATAAAACGTATGAATTTACTAATTGGGATGACGTGGACGCATTTGCCAAAAAACTAATTTCATAATCGTTTAATAATCAACTTTAAACTGTATAATATTGATAACTTAATTGTCATGAACTTGGTGGTACGTTACTTATGATACTAGTCGGAATAGTTGGCGCTTCTGGTTACACTGGAGAAGAACTGATTAAAATATTACATCAACATCCAAATGCTGAATTGAGAGCACTAACATCCAGCAAAAATGCCAACGAGAAAGTGAAAGATGTCCTTAATCTAGATTTTCCCTATGAAGGTACGTTTTGTTCTCCAGATATAAATAATTTAGATGGGTGTGATCTTGTTTTTTTTGCAACCCCAAATGGTGTAGCAATGGGCATGGCAGAAAAATTAGTTGAGAGAAATATCAGAGTAATAGACATCTCTGCTGATTACAGAATCAAAGACATCGAACTTTGGGAAAAATGGTATGGTCAAAAACATCTGTCACCTGATCTTGTAGATCAAAGTGTTTATGGGTTGCCCGAAATGCATGGACAAAGAGAGAAGATTGCATCCTCAATGATAGTAGGAAATCCTGGATGTTATCCGACAGCAGCTTTACTTGGATTACTACCAATTATGAATTACCTCCCAAAACAAAATATTCTTATTGATGCGAAATCAGGAATAAGTGGGGCGGGTAGAAATCTTGATAGTAAAAAACTATTCCCTGCAGGCGATGATAATTTTCAAGCTTATGCGGTAAAGACACATAGACACTACCCAGAAATTTTAAGCATTCTCCAAACCATAGATTCTGCAAACTCAGATGTGCTATTTGTACCTCATCTAAGTTCCATGCTCAGAGGTATTTTCTCTAGCATCTATGTAACAACTTCCCTTGATGGGCAAGATGAGATTTCTGATATTTATAGAAAATACTATGCGGACAGTCCGTTTGTTGAAATATGTCAAGACGACCTTTTCCCTAGGATCTCAGATGTAAGTAATACAAACAAATGTCTCATTTCTCTCAAGTATATTGAGGGCCAAAAAGATTCAGTAAATTTAGTAATATTCTCAGTTATTGATAATCTCGTTAAAGGTGCCTCAGGTCAGGCAGTACAAAATATGAATATTATGTTCAATCTTGATGAAAAAACCGGGTTAATTTAGTTGAATGTCCTTGCTAATTGTCTTGTAAATCAGTTAGACTTAAAATTCGCCAAAAATTTAAATGGGTGGATATTATGAAAATCGGTGAAATTTTGAGTGGAAACAAGTCTATGGATATGAATGCTTCTCCAGCGAAGACAACTGCTATAGGTAACAACTCGACGTTTACTGGAAATATTACTTTTACAGGAATCCTGAAAATATCAGGCACAGTAAAAGGTAACATCGAATCTAATGAAGACGCTGATGCGCAAATAGTGCTTGATCAGAATGGTCTTGTAGAGGGAGATATCACAGCTCCTAATGTTTTGATAAGAGGAGAAGTTAATGGCAACGTTCATTCTTCATCTCAAGTTGAAATTGACGCTTCGGCTTTAGTAACGGGAAATGTTTACTACGATGTCTTGGAGATGCACGGTGGTTCAACAGTAAATGGAAGTTTAATCAGAAATATGGGTAAAACTGCTGGCTTATTAGAGAAAAAAGCAACAAAGTCTAATAACAAAGAGGAAGATACCGCAAATTCTGCGAGTTTTTTACAGTCGATTGATAAGAACGACAAAACTAAGTAAATTGTTTTTGTAGATTAATTTATATATAATTAAGCGTAATTCAGCTTAGGTAGAAGATATATGCAAACACAAGAAGGCACAACTAGTTTAAAAGATCCATTAGTCTTTACAGAGAGCGCTGCAAAGAAGGTAAAGACCCTGATCGAAGAGGAAAATAACCCTAAATTAAGTCTTAGAGTTTTTATCACTGGTGGTGGCTGTTCTGGTTTCCAATATGGTTTTACTTTCGATGAGAAAGTTCAAGAAGGTGATTCAGAAATTGAGAAATGTGGCGTGAAACTGCTAGTAGACCCAATGAGTATTCAGTATCTGAGAGGGGCAGAGATTGATTATCAGGAAAGCATAGAGGGAGCTCAGTTTGTAATTAAGAATCCAAACGCCAAAACTACATGTGGTTGTGGCTCATCTTTTTCGACCTAGAAGACTAAAAAAGGCAATTTTAATATGACAGATTATCATCCAGGTTTAGATGGTGTAATAGCTACAGAATCTTCCATTTCAGATATCGATGGCGCAAAAGGAGTCTTGAGTTATCGAGGTTTTTCAATTGAAGAACTAGCACAGAAAAGCACATTTGAAGAGACAGCTTATTTGCTTTTAACTGGTGAGCTACCTAGTGAAGACGAACTTAAACTATTTTCATCTAGTATGTCTGAGGCGATGAATCTTCCGCAAGACTTATTAACACTACTTAATTCATACCCTAAGCACTCAGATAGCATGTTCGTTCTTCAATCTGCTGTTGCCGTATTAGGCTCATACTATGATATTGATTTTGATGCAGAGAAATTGAAAACTGGCGATTATAAATCTGATTATTTTATTGATGTGTCTGCTAAATTATTGGGAAGTATTGGAGCAATAGTTGCAGCATGGAATAGAATTAAAAATAATAAAGCTGTTATCCCTCCAAGCAAAGATAATAGTTATGCTAGTAATTTCATGCAAATGTTAGATGATGAGATTAATAGGTCAGATTTAGTTCATAGAATTATAGATGCTACATTAATTTTGCATGCCGAACATACTATCAATGCTTCCACTTTTACCTCAATGGTTACTTCATCAACTTTAGCAAAGCCAGCACAAGTTATCGCATCAGGAATAGGATCTTTGTCAGGACCACTGCATGGTGGCGCTAATCAAAAAGTTATAGTTATGTTAGAGGAAATTGGTGAAAAAGATAACGTACAAAATTGGCTTGAGGATAGACTTTCTAGCAAACAAGTGGTTTGGGGAATGGGCCATAGAGAATATTCAACAAAAGATCCACGTGCGAATATCCTAACAGAGATGGTAAAACAGCTTTTCAAAGAGCAGAGCGGAAAAGTGTCAGGTATGTTTGAAACTGCCATGGAATTAGAACTTGCGTGTGAAGCTAAATTATCTCAAAAAGGCGTATATGCTAATGTAGATTTTTACTCTGGCATACTCTACAAAGAAATCGGTATTCCTGTTGATTTGTTTACACCACTATTTGCTATATCGAGGACTTCTGGTTGGTTAGCTCATTGGATTGAGCAAATAAGTAATAATAAGATTTTTCGACCAACCCAGAACTATATTGGGTCCAAACCCAGAAAGTTATAACATACTAATAGATATTGCCGAGAAAACTCGGAGATTTTTTACCAGTTATCATAGGATTGGTTATTTTCTGGCCTTTTATTCTCTTGTATGACAGCCATGCAAAGGCAGTCGCCTCTAAGTTTTTTTCACTTATACCAAAATTCATTTTTTTTACTCTTTTATGTTTTATTGAGCCAAGTATCCCATCTATAATGAGCTGGTTCTTGACACCTCCACCATATATAAATACTTTTTTCTCTCTTGAATTATCCTTATTTAATTCTTGGGCTACCGTTGTAATAGTAAAGTAGGTTAATGTGGTAAGAACATTTTCATTTGTTATTTTGTAACCAGTCAATCGTATTTGTCTCTCTAACCATTTCATATTAAATTTTTCAAACCCAGTACTCTTAGGATGATTTTTTTTAAAAAAGCTATCTGAGGTCATACGTTTAAGTAATTGATAATCTATCTCTCCTTTTTTAGCCAAGTTACCATTTTTATCATAGTCTTTTTTAAATTTTCTCCTGCACCAATTATCTATTAAATAATTTGCAGGACCTGTATCATAAGAGATAACTTTGCCAGCCTTATGAATCGAAATATTTGCAAAACCACCTAGGTTTAAAAATGATATTTTTTTGCCCAACTTCTTATTGAGGAATTCATGAAAATATCCTGTCAGTGGTGCTCCTTGCCCTCCAGAATTAATATCACATTGTCGAAAGTCAGCAACCAATGGAATATCGAGAAAAGATCTAATCTTATTTGGATCTCCCATATATGTTGAAGTTTTTTTCTTAGGATTATGATTAAGTGTAATTCCTGGATAGCCAACACCATGTATATCGCTATACTGTAATTTATTTTTTCTTATAGTTTTGACTACGCATTCAGATATAAATCTGGAGATGTCATTTTGTGTAGTTCCCGATACTTTTTTAGAATTTTTAGACTTTATGATTTTTCTTTTAAGTGAAGCTGTGAATGAGTAGGTGTGGAAGGATCTGACCGATAGATTTCTATTTTTGAATCTCACCAGAGATACATCAAGTGAGTCGAGACTTGTGCCGCACATTATTCCTATATAGTATTCTGACATTTCGATATAAAACC
>CAJWIW010000042.1 GCA_913041865.1 uncultured Gammaproteobacteria bacterium | reverse complement strand
AGATGGACCTAATATTCTCCAACATATGACTTGTGATAATGTTAGAATATATTGCGAACGCTTAGCTGATGAGTGCACTGAGAATTCTGTCTATTTCTCTGATAGCCGAAATAAGCTGAACAAACTTATTTATGGAATAATAGATAGAAAAATTTAATATTATAATACTTCTAACATTTAAAAATGATTTGTTAGATGTATATATTAGACTATTTAAACGGAGTTAATTTTGATAATTGGTATTGTTAAAGAAACTAAAGAGAATGAAAATCGAGTAGCAATCACGCCAGATGTAATTGCTAAAATTAAAAAACTAGGTTTCGAAATCCAAGTAGAATCAGATGCGGGCATTCGCTCTAACTTCTCTAATCAAGATTATATAGATGCTGGCGCAAAAGTTTCTTCTAGCTCCAAAGAAGTCTGGAATACCTCTGACATTATTACGAAAATTAATGCTCCCGCAATATCAAATAAAGATGAAACGCTATTACTAGGTGAAAATAAAACACTTATTTCGTTTTTTGGCGCTGCTCAAAATAAAGATAGACTAGAAAAGTTATCAAGAGACAATATAAATGTTCTCGCAATGGATTCAGTTCCAAGAATATCTCGAGCACAAAAAATGGATGCATTAAGCTCAATGGCAAACGTCGCTGGCTCTAGAGCAGTTATTGAGGCATCTCATACATTTGGAAGATTCTTCGGAGGACAAATTACAGCTGCAGGAAAAATATCTCCTGCGAAAGTTCTAATTATTGGCGCAGGTGTAGCTGGCCTCTCTGCAATAGGAACAGCGGTAAGTCTCGGTGCAATTGTTAGAGCATTTGATACAAGACCCGAAGTAAAAGAACAAGTGGAGAGTCTAAACGCTGACTTCCTTACTGTAGAGATTGAGGAAGATGGTTCTGGCTCCGGTGGCTATGCGAAAGTGATGAGCGAAGAATATATAAAAGCAGAGTTAGAACTCTTTGCTGAACAATGTAAAGAAGTTGATATAATTATAACAACTGCTCTAATCCCTGGAAAACCCGCTCCTAAATTAATCACCAAAGAAATGATATCTACAATGAAATCAGGTAGTGTCATAGTTGATTTAGCCTCAAGCCAAGGTGGTAATACAGAATGCACAGTAAAAGATAAATTAGTTGTACAAAACGGTGTTTCAATAATTGGTTATACTGATTTGCCTTCTAGACTGCCTGCGCAATCTAGTCAGTTGTATGCTACTAATTTGTATCATGTTTTATCCGACCTAACGCCTGAAAAAAACGGTGTCATTAACATAAATATGGATGATGATGTAATTAGAGGGATGACAGTAATAAATAAAGGTGAGATCACTTTTCCTCCACCTGCTATTGAGGTATCTGCATCACCAAAAGTAGAACATAAAGATGTTGTGAAGGAAGCTAAGCCTAATGCAGAGAGAAAAGAGACCTTCCCATTCATCAGCCTTGCCATTGCAATCTTTTTGCTGGCAGCTTTAGGTAGTGTAGCACCAACATCGTTTATGAATCACTTCACTGTATTCGTACTCTCATGTTTTGTTGGTTATATGGTAGTGTGGAACGTAACTGCCTCATTACACACACCACTAATGTCAGTTACAAATGCTGTAAGTAGTATTATTATTATCGGCGCATTAACACAGATTTCATCAGACGACACAACGTCAGTAGTACTTGCTTCTATTGCAATACTAATTGCTAGCATTAACATATTTGGCGGGTTTGCGGTTACAAGAAGAATGTTGGAGATGTTCAAGAAATGATATCGTTCGAAATAGACCTAGTTCGCGCCTTATACATTGGGGCTACTGTGTTATTCATACTTACATTAGGTGGACTTAGCCACCAAGAATCATCTAGAAAAGGTAATATGTATGGGATGATAGGAATGACAGTTGCTATCATTGCAACTCTATTTGGCCCATACGTCACTAAAAATTATCATCTAATCATTGCGCTTATGGTTTCAGGAGCAGTTATTGGGATTTTTCTTGCTAGGAAAGTGCAAATGACACAGATGCCTGAGTTAGTTGCAATACTTCATAGTTTAGTCGGACTGGCAGCAGTATTAGTAGGTTATGTAAACTTTTTGGATGAAACAATTAGCCTGACGGGTGTAGAAAAAACAATACATAGTATTGAAATATTCATAGGGATATTTATCGGAGCAATAACTTTTTCAGGGTCGATTATTGCATTTGGTAAACTCAGTGGAAAAATGAGTGGTAACCCACTTATATTACCGGCTAGACACTACCTTAATCTGATTATTGTATTTGTAATTATTTATCTTGGCTATATGTTTACGATTGATCCTCTGATTTCTAATGCTATATACCCCCTTGGTTTAATGACATTGCTTGCTCTTATTTTTGGGATCCATTTGGTAATGGCTATCGGAGGTGCTGATATGCCTGTTGTCGTTTCGATGCTTAACTCCTATTCAGGATGGGCAGCGTCTGCTACTGGATTTATGTTAAGTAACGATCTTTTAATTGTTGTTGGCGCATTAGTTGGAAGTAGTGGTGCAATATTGAGTTACATAATGTGTCGTGCCATGAATAGAAGTTTCATATCGGTTATTGCAGGTGGTTTTGGTACAGACTCAGCTCCTGTCGCAACAACAGTGTCTGAGCAAGGAGAGGTAACCTCAATCAATTCTGATGAATTAACAGATCTTCTTCTGACTTCAAAAAAGGTTATGATAATACCTGGTTACGGAATGGCAGTTTCTCAAGCACAACATACTGTAAATGAGATAGTAAAATTACTTAAAAAGAAAAATGTTGACGTTGAATTTGCTATTCATCCTGTTGCTGGAAGAATGCCTGGCCACATGAATGTTCTCTTAGCTGAAGCGAAAGTACCTTATGACATAGTATATGAGATGGATGAAATTAACGATGACTTTAATAATGTTGACGTTTCTATCATTATTGGCGCTAATGATATTGTGAATCCATCTGCGCTTGAAGACCCAAACAGTCCTATTGCAGGTATGCCTGTTTTAGAGTGCTGGAAAGGAAAAACTACAGTTGTACTTAAGAGAGGCATGGCAACTGGATATGCAGGCGTGCAAAATCCTCTATTCTTCAAAGACAATACTCGGATGCTTTTTGGTGATGCTAAAAAAACCATGGATGAAGTTCTAGGTAATCTTCAATCAGCATAATCATAATGAAAAAGAAAACACAAAGCATTAGGATTGTTGATTATAGGTATATAAGAGAAGTACTCGAGATCGCTACTAAAAACAAGATTAACCCATCAAGCAGAAGAATAAGACGGCTCGTTTTCTTGGATCTATATTTGCCGAACTATTCTAATAATCTGCTTTATCAGAAATATCGAAAACTCGTTAGCAGAGACGCGTCAAATTTCCAAAGACTAGTTTTATTTATAGCCATAAGCATACTAACTGTATTAGTAATAATACTTTTAAAAATTTCATTGTAGTATCATGGGTACAAAAAATTGTCTAATAACTGGAGCTACCTCAGGTATAGGCTTGGAGACTTCGAAAATACTTGCTGAGCATGGTTATGATCTTATACTAGTAAGCAGATCAGAAGATAAGCTGAAAACTTTATGTAAAGATTTAGAAAGGAATTTCTCTATATCGACTTCGTCATATACATGTGATCTCTCATCACTTTGTAACACTATTGAAATAAGCAATAAAATTAAAACTAATCATAAAGAGATTGATTGCTTGATAAATAATGCAGGAGGTATTTTTATGGATTTCGAAATCACTGAGGAGGGTTATGAGAGAACATTTGCATTAAACCACATGAGCTATTTTATTGTCACAAACATCCTCATCGAGAATGTTACATCCAGGGTCATCAATGTTGCTTCCGAAGCACATCGTGGAGCAAGAATTAATGATGATTTTAGATGTCCAAATAAATTTAATGGATGGATGCAATATAAAAACTCCAAGTTAGCTAATATCTATTTTACTTATCATTTGAATTCAATATTGGATAAAACTAACTCTCATCTCACAGTTAACTGTCTACATCCTGGTGTTGTTAATACTAATATAGCTAATAATAATAGCAGTATGATTTATAAAACCATCTCATCATTTATTAAATTTTTTGCTATAACAAGTAGACAAGGAGCATTTACGCCTACATATTTGGCAACAAGCCCAGAAGTAGACTCCTTTAGCGGAGGTTATTTTATTAAATCAAGACCTGTGAAATCGTCTAATATAAGTTATGATAAAGATGTTGCTGAAAGATTATGGACACTCAGCACAGAAATATGGAAGTCTATCTAGATGGATAATGCTATAATTCAACAAACTAATTTCACTATTCTGAAATGAACTTCAATTCATTTCTTACAAACGTACTTGGGAGTGATCCACGAGTATTATGAAGATCTTGATACTAATCTTTGCTTTTTGTCTTACATCCTGCGCGTCAATGCAGGCAGCAAAAGTTCCAGTGAAGATTGAATTAAATACTGTGAATCTAGATAACCAGAGAGTAGATGCGGTTTGTACTGTTTTTTCATCTTCCGATAAAATTGAAACACTCGCACCGAAAACTATTACATTTATGACAGAATGTTCATCAATCAATGTACTCTGTCGTGCTGGTGCCACCGAAGGACAATATGGCATTATTTCTGATGACGATGAAACAGAAAATTTTCTCATTAATTCAGGTCTAGGATATCTATTTGATAGAGCAGTTGATTCTATAACTCCAATGGGACAATTTTTAAATTTAATTGATAATGAAAATTGTGAAATGAAAGATCAGAAAATTACTATTGTTTTAGAATAAAAAAATCGTTATTGTAAATATATGATTATAATTACTTTATTGGGTTTAACATTTTTTTTTGCAGTAGGTTATTTTGCTTATAACTTTAGTCAATGCTTAGGCTCATTTAGTCGTTTAAACAAGTTTTTACACACGAAAGTTATAGGTGTTGTTGGTGTACTTGTCTACATTTACCTAGTTTATTCAAATCAAGACGCTTTAATAGCAGCCCTTAAACAGCCACTAAGTTAGTAATTTACTGCGGTTATTACTGCTTGAAAAGGACCACTGCCCATATTGATAACTGGAGGAGTCGAACCATTCTCCCAGATTGTCATACCTTCACTTATACCAAAAGCTACATCTATTGTTTTTAAATTTTTGGTGATTACCACTGGCGATCCAAAAGTTTGGATTCCGCTAAGTTTATCAACATCGGAACAATCTGACGTTCTTAATCCTGCACTTGTCTCTAGGACACCAGTTATATCAGCACCAGTATTGTTTAGATTACTAGCCGTCACTATCGCCAGGCAACTAGCGCTTCCGTTGAAACTAGTAAGCTGTGCACCCCATTCTCCAGCAGTGATTGCAGAGCTGCCGCAAGTTGTAGATTGACCTGTGCTCTCATTACCCGTTCCAGCAAGCGTTCCACAGTATACACCATTATCTGTTCCTGTCTTTGAGCCTTCTTTTGACTCGTTGAATTTTGCAGCATATTGAACATAGAAAACATTATCTATTAACATATAACCATGAGTATATGTATTTGGTTCTGGTCTGATAAATGTAGCACCACTAAAAGCACCAGCATCTCCCGTGCCTGTCATATCAACTCTACTTCCTGTTTCACCAGCATCAAAAACTAAGACACATGAACTAATATCAGCCTCATCAGAGGTTGTTGCGGCAGTTGGTGCTGAAGTACAGAAATACATTTTATACATAGTTATGCCGTAGCTATCCGGTTGAACTGAACAACTATTATCTGTAACTGTAATTACACCATCACTATCTGCTGCACAAGCAGCCTCTGTTTGCTCAACTGGTAATAATGATGTTGTAATTATAGAAATTATTAATAAAAATCTTCTCATATCAAAAACCACTCGCTGTAACTGAAATGCCACCACCACCTCTGACGACAATAATATTATTTTCTCTTCTAACTTTTTCGTACATTCTCTTTTCTTCTAACGGTACATAATTGAAAGCTCTTGAAGATACGTTAAACATGGATGGTCTGGTACTATCATCTGCACAACATAAAATATAATTAAGCTTAACAAACGTCTTTTTCGAACTCAGTGTGCTGTTATTATTTAGTCCCGCTTCTAGAGATAGCCTTGAGGTGGGCTCCATGTACAAACTCAAATTTTCGCCATTTTTTATATTGAGTGTTTCATTATTCCACTGATATGCCTTGTAGTAAATTTTAGCCCAAGGCAAGTATGGCATAACGACACCAATCTCCGCATCATACCCACCAGCAGCTACTTCCGGAACAGCTTCTATATGGTGTATAGATGATGAAGCATCATATAAGTTTAGATTAAAATCATATACGGATGATTTAAGTTCAAATCCCAGACTAAATCTTTTATGACCAGTATGAAGCTGTTGATCATAAAACAAGTTTGTTCCATACATGATTGTTTTATCATTGTTGAAAGCCCTATAAACTAATCCACCATTGAAAATCTCTCTATCATCGAATGTTGAGAAGGATAGTTGACTCAGTATTGCATTTGTATCATCGCCGATAATTTCAAAAAGACTTATCAGTCTTAACTGGGGTTTTGCGCTTTCGGTAATTTTTGTCTCAACTTCGATAAGTCTCAAGCTTGATATATTATCACGTGCCCATGTTTCAAATAAATTATCACCATATGAGAAAGCACGATTAGCAGTGTCTCTCATTTTACTCTGAACCGCAGATTCTAGTTGTCCACCAATATCCGGCTCTCCGGCATTAAGCGGTGTGAACACCAATATTGCTAGCAATAATGTGACCTTGTAATTCATATTTACCCCTTAACTACATCTAATCACCACTAATGAGCAAAATCAATACAAAATACATAGATAACATGTAAATCATAGGAGATTATTATTGGACATGTATATTAATGAATACTCATATGGCTAGTGAATACTGCATTTTTTCAAAAAATCATCAGCCAAGAGCATAATCAAACTTTTTTAATTTGAGCTAGGACCGTATAGAAAATAGGACCTTCGCCCATATCTGTCACATCTTGTGTGTTTAGTGCATTTGCATTGACACCGTTTTTAACCAGTGAACCCCTGTATTGTTTTTGAGTTGAGGCAACACCTTCAAGCATTGTATCCATAACCACAGCATGTGCATAAGTCTCACCTACATCATTATAAATTTTACACAAATCACCATCTTTAATTTTTCTTTTATCCGCATCCTTTTTAGATATCTCAATGGTTGGTCTGGATGCCATATTCCTAAGCCTCTCAACAGGTACAAATGAGTTACCAATAAACTGATGTGTGGCAGGACTTAAAATTTGAATTGGATATTTTTTCTTGAGCTTCTTATCTTTAAATTCTTCAATATGATTGGGATAAGCGCCTAGGCCTAGTTTTTTGGTGTCCTCTGAGTAGATTTGTATCTTCCCATCTTTGGTTGGCCAGCCGTTTTTAAGATAATCCCTTCTCTTATGTGCAACATTACCTTTCATCCAACCTCTTTTTTTAAGTTTCTCATAAGTGATACCAGTGAAAAGTGGATTATGTTTAGGGTCAATCATATCTTTGATCATACTCTCATCCGATTGTTTGAAGCATTTATCTTTATACCCCATGTATTTTGCAAGCTCTCTAAATAAATCTTGGTTGGATTTACTTTCACCTAGTGGCTTGATAGCAGGTTGGGAGAGACTGAAATAATAATGTCCATAAGGTGCATTTAAGTCAAGATGTTCCAGTGCAGTATCTGCAGGTAAAACCACATCTGCATAGTTACAACTATCAGTCCAAAAAGTCTCATGCACAGTAGTAAATAAATCTTGTCGTTTTAAGCCTCTCCTTACACTTGTAGTATCGGGTGCACAATTAGCAACATCTGAGTTCCAGACAAACAAACTTTTAATTGGAGGATTTAATTTCTTATCATTAAGAGCTTCACCGATTTTTATCATATTGATACTCCGCGGAGTGTTATCTTTCAGGAGATCGGGTCTCTGTAGTTTATTTAAATCAACATTCCACATCTCTTCAATTGATCCTACAAAAACACCCGAGCTCTTATTTCTCCATGCACCGGTTATAGCTGGAAGCAACATTATTGCTCTCACCATCATACCTCCGTTTCTGTGTCGATTAAGTCCATAGTTAGGTCGTATATATGTTTTTTTCGTAGCAGCATACTCTTTTGCAAGTTGTATAATAATTTCCTTTTTGAGACCCGTAATTTTCGAAACTTTTTCTGGAGTATATTTAGGAAGTATATTTTTAATAAAGTACTCGTGGCCAGTTGTATGTTTTTTAAGAAATGCTTGATCATGTTTTCTATTTTTTACAATTAAATGCATCATACCTAACGCAAGCGCAGCGTCTGTCCCGGGTTTAGGTTGAATAT
>CAJWIW010000041.1 GCA_913041865.1 uncultured Gammaproteobacteria bacterium | reverse complement strand
CAGATGTCCACGAGCCAAGGGACAACGTGCGGAGGAATCAGCGACTCAACCGTCCTTTTCAATCTTTTCTTTTTTCTATTTTTCATTTCTTCGTTTTTTTTTCTCCGAGCTTTCGGGTACGACCCCCAAGAACGGTTTTTCTCCTCGGCTTTCCCCGGACGGTCCGGCCATCGCGGGCCGTCTCGATTCTTCATGGCAGATTGTTCTCTGCGCTCCTTTGTTCGCGCAGGGCTGGGCAACATGCTCTTCCGCAGAGCACGGTGGGTGGTCGTCACCGCCCGTGTGTGAGCCACGGCAGCAAGCCTGCTGTCGCGACCGAGTCGTTGCCGAACGGCCTCGTCTCGATTTCGCCAACAGTCTCGGTGGAGTAGCGCCCCCGCCGTTTTGCAGCGACTGACTTCATTGTTTTCTTTAACCATGTTTTTCTCTTCTCTGTTCGCTCGACGCGTCGCGCTCGTTGAGATTTGCTCGCGGCGTAAAACCCGAACTGTCAGAGACAACGGAATCAACATTGTATCCCCCAAGGCTACAGTCATTTGAAAATGAAAGGATTGGCCAGAGACGAAGGGGTTGGGTCGACGATGAGGACGATGCACCGCGACGACTCCCACTGTTTGAGAGGCGACGACCAGTAAACGGCGTCCTCGTGCGATATTTTCGCTTTTCTCATTGTGCCGCATTTATTATTAGCTCAAACTTAATACGCACGTTAACTCGCTTTATTCATAGCTCAAACTTTTACGCACGTTTTCTATTTTTTTCTCGAGAAACGACTTTACTGGCAGCGCTTCCGGGAGGCTGAGGGAGAGGCATCCCCTCAGTCTCCACCTGCGGGCGCGCTTCTTCTCAAAAAAAAAAAATTATAATTTTAAAATAGATTTACGAGAAATCAAAAGAGAAGGGATATCTTATACAGTTGATACATTGATTTCTTTCCGAGAGGAATTGCCAGACTCTAACTTGGTCCTGATTTTAGGTTCTGATACTTTCTTGAATTTGCCAAAGTGGAAAAATCATGATCAGATTTTGAAATTATGTAACATCATCGTTCTTAAGAGAAATGGGCATACATTCGACGATCTTATCAGCAAATCTCCTAAATTTTTGTCTATAAAGCTTACAAAAGACGCTACTATATTTGATAGCGGAATATATGGTAATATATTATATGATGACTCAACAGAAATTGAGGTTTCATCGAGTAGGATAAGAGAGATATTGAAAAACGGTCAGTCAATTGATGGACTAATTGATAAGGGTTTACAACAATGGTTATCACTAAATAAGATTTATTAAATATGAAATTATTATCTAATGTGCAAAGTATTTTAGAAGATAACAAAGCTGAAGACATATCTGTTCTAGATGTAAAGGATAAATCTTCTGTTACTGATTTTATGATGATTGCCTCTGGGCGTTCAACGAGACACATCCAAGCTATTGCAGATAATCTAATAGACAAACTTAAAAAAGATAAGATTAAGCCATTAGGAGTTGAGGGCTATAATCAGTCAGAGTGGATTTTGATTGATTACGGTGACCTTTTAGTTCATGTCATGCACCCATCCGCGAGAGATTTTTTCTCTTTAGAGAAACTATGGGATGAAAGTATAAATCCTGAGGTTCACTCAAATTAAATAATGAGAAAAATACTCTCATACCTGTCTAATATCCTAGGCGTCTTATTATTACTTACATTCTCCGTTGTTATCGTTACTGAGAATACAGATATTATATCTAAATATTTTAAAGATGATATCAAGAGAGAATTTAAAAAAAGTACTAATTTAAATATAAATTTTGACATGTTATCAATAAAATGGAATGGTTTGAATCCTTCAATTATAATTGATAATTTAATTCTAAATAATGAGAAAAATAAATTATTAGTGAGTGATCAACTTATTATTAAGCTAAACCTAGGGCTTACAAATAAGAATAATATATTCGTAATTGAAGAATTAGATTTGGTAGGATCAAACTTATCGGTTCAGTATAGTGATGATAAATTTCTAATAAACAATTATGATATTCTCAGTAACTTTAACTCTAAACCAAAATCATATCCATTTGAAAAAATAAAACTAAGATTATCAGATTCATCTATAAATCTAAATAATTTTAATACTGGTCAAAGCTATGTCTTAAAAAATTTGAACGCAGTTGTTTTTGAGAATTTGGGAGAATACAGTTTATTCACAACATTTAATCAAGGTAATGATAACCAGATTTTTCATTTAGCATCAAAATTTACTGTTGGTGATAATAAAAAGGTGAATGGTTCATTATACCTCAAAGGTGTGAATGTAGATTATAGTCACGTTGACCTAATTGCTAATGGACTCACTCTATCCCTTGATAACTTAGGTTTTACATTATGGGCTAAGATTAAAAATAGTACGCTTGAGGAAAGTAATGGTATATTAGATTTTGACAATGCATATTTGTCAACCAATACTAATAATCAATTACACAAGATCAATAATGGTAGTTTAAGATTTAGATATAATTATTCAAAAAACAATAAGCTATTCTCTTTTGACAGAATTAATGTAAACATCGATAATATTAATTATAAGGAAAATGAGGTTTCATTTATATTAACTAATAATCAGCTTCATAACCTTAAAATCAAAACAATATATGTAAGAACAGCAAAAGACTTATTTGCAACTTTAAACACCATAGAGGACAGAGGAATGGTCCTTGATGATGCACTAAGTGATCAAGGACTTTTGCAGGATATCACACTTACTAATCTACAATCGATTTTAAATATCAATTATAAATTGTCATATGAGAACATTGGTTTTAAGTCATCTGACGGCCAATATCTCATTAATGGAGTAAGTGGTTTGCTGGTTGGTAATGGTAATTCGGGTATAATGCAAACATCAACTGAAGAATTATCGATTTATAAAGATGATGAATTTCTACTTGGCCTAGATCGTTTTTCTGGATCTGTGAATTTCAAGATTCGACCCAACAGCATTAAAATATACTCAGACAATATAACATTTAATGAACAGCAAACTTTAAACCTTAAAGGAAAGATATCTGATGATTTTTATAACATTAGAGTTAAAACAACTGGTGATCTTGAGTTATTGAAACAACAAGATTTTTTTAAAAATAATGATTTGACTAAAAATCTGACAATAGATTCAAAATACTCATTAGAGTATGTGCTTATCAAGAATAGATCTAAGTTTAAAAACTACGGAGTAATAGAATTAGATAATTTTACTATGAAGCATGATATGAAAAAAATATTCATTTCAGCTAACAAATACAAACTAGTACTATTAGATAAATTCGTATTTTCTAACGAGAATACAGTCACGTTAAACAAAGATAAATACCAGTTGAAAATTGATAGTGGAGTTGACGGCGAGGACTTATTTTATAAAATTACTGCTAGTGGATTGTTGTCTTCAGAAAACATTAAATCAGTTGTAAATACCAAATTTATAAATACACTAGATGGTGAATCTGTATCAACTATGAGCTTAAAGTATACGAATGTTAAAAATAAGCCGTCTCTTGTTGGGATGATCAAAACTGATATGGTAGGCTTTAAACTTAATATTTTTAGCCCATTAGAGAAAACAAAAGTAGAGGAGAAAAGACTACTTATAAAAACTGACTTTATGGCAACAAAAAAATATTTTGATGTCTACTATGATGTTTATGATATGAGATTTTCTAAAGGGGAGGAATTTATTAATATAAATATCGTATCTCCATTTCTTAATGGAAATATTCGAATACCTGATAGTGTATCAGATGAAAATAGAATTCTTGCAAGATTACAATATCTCGACCTCAATCAATTTAGCGGCATAGCTGACCCAAAGGAGTATTTGCCAATGAAATTACAGATTAAAGAAATTAAAATATATAATAGTTTCTTTAATAACTTCAATGTGCAAACATCTTCACATACTGATGGAATGTCTATTGATAAAATATCTTTTGCAAATAAATATCTTACTATGAATGGACAAGGTAAATGGATTAATAATACTGCAGGACAGATGACATTTTTTGATGGAAATTTTAATAGTATTAATTTTGGTAAATCCCTGGATAATTTTGGATACAAAGACCTCATAAAGAGAGGCAAATTAAGTTCTAGACTTATTGGTCAGTGGCCTAACTCACCTGAGACTTTTTCTTTTAAAAATTTTGATGGTAAAATATTACTCAACCTAAACGATGGTGATTTTCTTAAGGTTACAAGAGAAACAAAAGTTATCGGGCAACTTTTAGGACTTTTTAGCATAGCATCTTTACAAAAGAGATTATCATTAGATTTTAGCGATTTTTTTTCATCAGGCCTTTCTTTTGATCAAATGACAGGTGAATTTATATTTCTTGATTCTATTTCTACTGTGAAGTCACTAAATCTTAACGGTACTTTTGGAGAGATGACTATAAATGGTATATCCGATATAAAAAAAGAAACACATAATCACAAACTCACTTATATCCCAGATTTATCTTCGATGAGTTTAATTTCTGGAACACTTTTAGGAGGACCTATTGGTGCTGTTGCATCAATTTTTTACGATAAAGTTCTCAAACAAATAGGCATAGATACAAATGAACTAGCAGCTGTTGAATACTCCATAACTGGGCCTTGGTCTGACCCAGAAATTATCTTATTAGAACCATTTAAACAAATTGAGAATTAATATATCCTAAGCATATATTTGGAGAGATATTATGTCTAACATAGCCACTATACAGTTGAACTCTGGGCCGAATACTCAAGCTAATTTGCTTGTGGTCTCCGACATTTTCGAACAGATATCAAAATCAAAGGCAAAAGTTGTAGTCTTGCCTGAAAATTTCTCGTTAATGCCAGAAGAGGATAGTGAATTTTTAGAGAAAGCTGAGGACGATGGCCAAGGCAATGTCCAAGACTTTATCAGAGATTTGGCAAGTAAGTATAAAGTCTGGGTTGTTGCTGGAACTATACCCACAAAAACGAACAACCCTAAAAAAGTCAATGCTACTACTTATGTATACGATGATAGAGGTGATACAGTTTATAAATATAACAAGATTCATCTCTTTGATGTAAAACTACCAGATGCAGATGAATCATACAACGAATCTGAGACCTTTGAGCATGGACAAGTGATCAAAGTAATCGAGACACCAATAGGTATAACAGGCATAGGGTGTTGCTATGATTTAAGATTCCCAGAATTATTTAGAATGCAACTTAAAGATGGTGTAGAAACATTTATTTTACCTGCTGCTTTTACAGAGCAGACAGGTAGAGTGCACTGGGAGACACTTGTCAAGGCGAGAGCTATTGAGAACTTGTGTTACTTAGTAACATCATGTCAAGATGGCTATCATATTAGCGGAAGACAGACACATGGCAATACCATGATAGTTAACCCTTGGGGACAAGTATTAAAAAGGTTACAATCTGGTAATGGGTTCATTGAAAGTGAGATTAACAGGAAACAATTGCAATCTATTAGGGAAAAATTTCCAGTATTAGATCATATAAGGTTATTAGAGAAATGACTTCAAAAATTAAAAATATTTTATCAGAGCATGACCTAACAGACGATAAATTATCAAAACTTTTATCTGTATCCTGTCCCAGAGGAATAGATTTTTCAGATATCTATTTTGAGTATTCAACCTCAGAGAGTTGGTCTATTGAAGATGGTATCGTAAAGAATGGCACATCAATAATTGATAGTGGAGTGGGAATAAGATCAATTTCAGGTGATAAGACAGGTTTTGCTTATAGCAATACTTTTGAATTTAATGACTTAATGAAAGCAGCTCAGATGTCGAGATCTATTGCGCCTTTTGATGGCAAAACAGAATTTAAAAGTTGCTCAAATATTGATTATGAAAAACTTTATGAGACAGGCTCACCTTTAGAGAGAATCGATGACTTAAAAAAAGTACTTTTTCTAAAAGATATGGATGAATATATTAGGTCTAAAAACTCTGATGTTGAGCAGGTTATAGTAAATTTAGCAGCCTCTCATACTTCAATGTTCGTTGTAAATAGTGATAGTGAAAGAACAAGTGATGAACGGCCACTAGTAAGATTCAATGTAATGGTTATCCTAAAGAAAGGAGATAGACGAGAGAGAGGATCCGCAGGTGGTGGCGGTAGATTTTATTACGATCAAATTCTAGATCAAAATTTTAGTAGAAAATTTGCTGATGAAGCTATTAGACAGGCACAAGTTAACCTTGATGCTGTAAATTCAAAAGCAGGCTCTATTACGGTAGTTCTTGGTCCTGGATGGCCTGGCGTTCTTCTTCATGAGGCAATTGGTCATGGTTTAGAGGGAGATTTTAATAGGAAACAAACTTCAGCTTATTCTGGTTGTATTGGCCAAAAGGTCGCTTCTTCTGATTGTACAATAGTGGATGATGGGACTCTCTCAAATAGGAGAGGATCACTGTCAATTGACGATGAAGCATCACCAACAGAATGTACAACTCTCATTGAAAATGGAATTTTAAAAGGTTATATGCAAGATAAACTTAACGCTAGGCTAATGTCCACCAAATCGACTGGCAATGGTAGAAGGGAGAGTTATGCTCATTTACCTATGCCGAGAATGACAAATACATTTATGATGCCGGGTTCCTATGAGCCGGGTGAAATTATCTCATCAGTAAAAAATGGGATTTATGCTGCTAACTTTTCAGGTGGTCAGGTTGATATAACTAACGGTCAATTTGTTTTTACTGCATCAGAGGCGTATCTTATTGAGAATGGAAATGTAACAAAGCCCGTAAAAGGTATGACGCTGATAGGGAATGGTCCAGAAGTATTGAAAAAGGTATCAATGGTTGGAAATGATTTAAAACTGGATGACGGTGTTGGCACTTGTGGTAAAGACGGACAAAGTGTTCCTGTTGGTGTTGGACAGCCTACACTTAAGATTGACGAGATTACTGTAGGAGGCACTGAAGTTTGAGTGAATCAGGGAATAGAGTTTTAGAGCACAAGGAAAATATACTAAAAACAACCAGCTCAATGACTAAAAACATTCATGCGCAATTTAATTTGGGAATATCAAATGGCGTTACGATAAACTATAGGTCTAATCAAGTTGAAAATATTGAATATCACAATGATACGTCATTGACTGTAACGGTTTATAATGATTTTAAAAAAGGTAGCGCTACAACTAATGATTTATCATTTGATAGCATTCAAAAAACCTTAGATAAAGCAACTAATATCGCCATCAATACTCAAAAAGATAATTGTCAAGGACTACCAAGAGAGTCCTTCATCACAAGCGAGTCCAAAGATATTGGAATCTACTTTCCACGACACTTTGATATGGATGAAGCGACAGAACTTACGAAGACGTGTGAATCTGCTGGTTTCGAATACGATAAAAAAATCAGTAATTCTGAAGGCAGTTCTTATTCACAATCAAATAATGAATACATGATAATTAATTCTGAAGGCATGTACGGTTATTTTAAATCAACAGATTACTCGCTATCGTGTGTTATGCTTGCAGGTGACAATCAAGCAATGGAGAGAGATTATTGGTATTCGTCTACAAGAAAATACGAAAACTTAGAATCTCCATCAGAAATAGGAGAAAAAGCTTCATCTAGGGCAATATCAAGACTCAATGCCAAGACTATTTCATCTAGAGTCTGTCCTATTATTTTTCCGGCAGAGGTCGCGACATCTTTTTTCAATAATTTTCTTAGTGCAATCAATGGTCATGCTATTTACAAGAAATCTAGTTTCTTACTAGATAAATTAGGTTCAGAAATTTTTCCTGAGTTTATAACTATTCGTGAAGATCCTTCCATCGTCGAAGGGATGGGCACAAGACCATTTGACTCAGACGGAGTCTTGACTGAAAAGAAGAATATAATTAACAAAGGTATTCTGGAAACTTACCTCTTAGATACTTACTCAGCTAGAAAATTGAATTTAGATTGTACTGGCAATGGAGTTTTAACGAATATCATAGTTGAATCTTCAGATGAGCAAACAGATAACTTAATTAATCTGGTTGATGAGGGTGTGATAATAACTGAGATGATGGGTAGCGGTGCTAATTTGCTAACAGGTGATTATTCTAGAGGAGCCTTTGGTTATTACTTCAAAGATGGGCAGGTAAAATACCCTGTAACTGGAATTACAGTTGCTTCAAACCTGACACAAATGTTTAAAAATATTTTACATGTTGGCAAAGATTATGACATTCGTGGCAACATAAGGACTGGGTCTATACTAGTAGATAAAGTAACTATTGGTGGCACTTAGATTAAATATTTAATAAGAAAACTAATATAATTACAACAGTAATTATAGACAACATAATTGATATTGATGACTGGTTGAGTAATGTATTCTCTATAAGATATAATTTCTTATCTATTTTTGCATATCTAAAAATATCTCGAAGAGATAGAAAGTAACTAACTATCTTTAATAGTATCAATCTTAAGAAAGCATAGTTTCTACGATACAGGTAATCTATATCTAACGTTATGGTAAGAGTCCTCTCTAAATACTTTAATGCCATAAAGAAAGCTAATCCAG
>CAJWIW010000040.1 GCA_913041865.1 uncultured Gammaproteobacteria bacterium | reverse complement strand
ACTGTTTCACAACTTGCGCATTTATGCCAAAGTCCCTCTGGGACAGATGCTTTGTTCTCCTTACTTGCACGAATCCTCGATGGTAATATTTTGTCAAGCCAGCTCATTTGTTTACTATCGATGTTTTAATTTTTTTTGCATATTTATTGATATTATCAACCATTCTCTGTTTATTATGAAGATTTTCTTCAATTATTTTTACAAATGAACTTCCAATAATAATACCATCAGATAATTGCGAAATCTTTTTAGCAGTTTGCCTATCTTTTATCCCAAAACCAACCGCTATCGGAAGATTATTTTTATTAATCTTTTTAATCATATTAATATTCTGCTTTATAGATCTGATATTAGAAATTCTAGAACCAGTTATACCTTTAAGTGAAACATAATATAAATAACCTTTGGAAGCGTCGATAATAGTTTGTAATCTAGACTTACTTGTAGTGGGTGAAGCAAGATGAATATTACAAATATTGTTCTCTTGTAGTATTGATGATAACTCTGATGATTCCTCTGGTGGTGAATCAACGATAAGTACACCATCAACTCCCGACTTTACAGCAATTTTTGAGAATTTGCTATATCCTATATTTTCTATTGGATTCAAATAACCCATTAATACTAGTGGCGTTGTTTTATTTTTGTCTCTAAATTTTCTACAAACACTAAAGACATCATCTAAACTTGTGTTTTTTTTTAGAGATCTTTCGATTGATTTTTGTATTACAGGCCCATCTGCAATTGGATCCGTAAAAGGGACACCTAGCTCAATAAGATCAACACCAGAGTCAACGAGTGTATTCATTATTTTTATAGTTGTGATTACATCAGGGTCACCGCATACTATATATGCGATAAATACTTTTTTATTGCACCTAAAAGTTTTTTCAATTCTGTTCATAAGGTCATTTGTGTCATTTTAGCAATGGTATCAATATCTTTGTCGCCTCTTCCGGATAAATTAATCAAAATGTTTTTATTTTTATATTTCTTTGCAATCTTAAATGCATATGCGAGGGCATGTGCCGTCTCTAGTGCAGGTATAATTCCCTCCTTTTCAGTTAAATAATAAAATGCTTTTAATGCTTCTTTATCTGTTACAGATACGTATTGAACGCGTTTATTATCTTTGAGCCAAGAGTGTTCTGGCCCTACACCAGGATAATCTAATCCTGCAGAAATAGAATGTGTAGATTGAATTTGACCATTCTCATCTTCCATAATATATGTTCTATTCCCATGAAGAACTCCAGGTTTACCTTTATTTAGCGGAGCAGCGTGCTTGCCTGTTGAAAGGCCATACCCGCCAGCTTCTACTCCAACTATTTCAACATCATCGTTTAAGAACGGATGAAATAATCCAATAGCATTAGAGCCACCTCCAACACATGCAACTAAAACATCTGCTTTCTTCTTATATATAGATGACATTTGTTTTTTTGATTCATGTCCTATAATAGATTGAAAGTCTCTAACAATCATTGGATATGGATGCGGACCCGCTACAGATCCGATAATGTAATGTGTATTATCAACATTTGATACCCAATCTCTTAATGCTTCGTTAAGCGCATCTTTAAGTGTCCTAGATCCTGAGGTAACAGGAATTACTTCGGCACCCAGCAACTTCATGCGGTATACATTTATTTTCTGTCTTTCAATATCCTCTTCACCCATATATACGACACATTTGATATTATATTTTGCGCATGCAGTTGCTGTGGCAACCCCATGTTGACCAGCACCTGTCTCTGCAATTATTCTTGTTTTTTTCATTGCTTTTGCCAGGAGTACTTGACCCATTGCGTTATTGATTTTGTGAGCACCCGTATGATTTAAGTCCTCTCGTTTGAGGTAAATGTGGCATGAACCTAATTCTTTGCTTATTCTTGATGCGTAATAAATGGGAGTGGGACGTCCAACATACATCGTTAACTCTTTTGTTAACATTTGGCGAAATTTAGCTGATTTTGCAATTGTAGTATAAGCTTTTAATAATTCTTTTAGAGGATACATTAATGTTTCTGATACAAACATACCTCCGTACTCATCGAAATGACCATCTTTATTTGGTAATTTAGGTAAATTAATTTTTTTCATCGTCTAACTATCATATGCCCTTACAATATTCACGAATTGCTCCATTTTCTCATAGTCCTTTTCACCAACATTATACTCTAGACCACTACTTACATCTAAACCCTTGGGCTTGTATGTTATCAATAAATCGTTGATATTATCAAGATTTAATCCACCTGCTACTAGGTATTTGCCAGTTTTGATAATTTCTCGTAAAGATTGATCGTTGATGAGCTTGGACCAGTCAAATTTGGTGCCTGTGCCACCTTTTTGATCATATGTTTTAGTATCAAACAAAGTCATTGATGCACTCTCAGCTAACTTTTGATCAAAAGTGATTTGATCTGGACCAATGTGTACCGTCTTGATAAAAGGAGTATTGAAAGATTTACAATACTCATAGCTCTCTGATCCATGAAATTGTAAATAGTCTAATCTCAAGATATTCTGAATCTCATTTACATATTCAACTGACTGATCCATAAATACCCCTACTAAAGGTTTTGTGATTTTTAAAGAAGATATTACTTTCAGCATCTCTTCACTTACGAACCTTGGACTTTCTGGTGTAAATATGAGACCAATCAGATCAATATCGAGAGAGTCCGCATACACAAGATCATCAACTTTTTTTAATCCGCAAAGTTTTATGTATGTCCTGCTCATTTCCTTATTTTATCATGTTTGACCAGATTTAAATATCTAGATGGAGATACTAAATTTATCTTCTAGAGTGATATTATATTTACTAGGGTACCGTATTTTTAAAAGATATAAACCATGAGGTGGAACGCTTAAACCTATTTTTCTCCTATCACACGCCTCAATTAGACGATCTGCATCTTTTAATGGTATTTTGCCAGTACCGATATCAATCAAGAAGCCTACAATGTTTCTGACCATATGATATAGAAAGCTATTTGCGGTAATATCAATAATTAAAATATCTCTTTTTGATTTAACTGATATTGCCTTAATATGTTTTATAGGACTTGGAGAAACACATCCAGAACCACGAAATGTACTAAAGTCTCTCTCGCACTTAAGGTACTTAAAAGATTTCTTAATTCTAGAAAGGTTTATTTTTTTATTCGTGTGAAAGAAGTTTTCCTTAAATGATACAAGTGGAGATGGTCTATTAATAATTAAATATCTATATGTTCGATCTATTACACTGAATCTTGCATGAAATTTATCATCGACATTGAAAACGTCTTTCACTAAAATATCAGATGGTAGAAAACTATTAATTCCTCTCAACCAATTTATCTTACTTCGTCTGGTAGTTGTATCAAAGTGTATGATTTGCATAAATGCATGGACACCTGTATCAGTTCTACCACCACAAGCGGTCTTGATCGAGTGATTGGCTATTTTTGATATCGCATGATCAACGTGATGCTGAACTGTCTTTTCGGTATGGTGTTTTTGAATTTGCCATCCGAAATAATTAGTACCTTTGTATTCTACACATAGTGCTAATCTCATTTCCTTAATTGCATGAACAGAAGTTTAGCTTCATGTTTCTCATACTCTGTTCCAGTTTGTACTACCCTTTTGATGATACTATCTGCCTTATCTAGCTCATTAGCTTCTATGTAGGTTCTAGCTAAGTCTAGAGGTGATATATCATCTGAAGATATATCTAACTCAACATTCTCGTCATCGTCATTGCCACTATTAGAAGTTGATGATGCCTGCTCCTCAAAGTTATTCTCTGGCGTCACAAGTGTTTTCTGAGACTCATTATTTTCATCAATAACTTTAGTCTCTAATTCATTTAAGTTACCCATGAGAGTAACTTCTCTTCTGAGTTTTTTGCTGCGTAATTCTGTAGATTTTAAACTATCTGTAGTTTTTTTTATATCTGTTAAAAGACTCATAATGTTAGCTGCGTCTGAGCGTAAGTCTTCAGCAAAGCTAGATTTAAGATCATCATTAGATTTGCTATCATCTGAGAGAATCTCTCTTTTAATTCTTGTTAGTTTTTGGTTGATAAATTTAATTTCATTAGATAGTGTTCTAAATTTCTCACTAATTACACCAATGACAAAAATAATACCTATTAAATACCATACGTTTATCTTTTCCCAGGGCAGTGATATTATATAAGTATAAGCACTTATCAATGATGCATCGAATGCATCTAGATATGGCTTTACCTCAAAATTACCAATGAAAGTCTTTATATTGGTAATAAAAACCAAAATATATGGGTTTGACTTTATTGCGTCGTGAGTCGCAATTAAACTAGGCATAATAGTTGACGGAACAATATTATTGACCTCTAATCCAATGATTATCAAAAGTAATACAAAAGATATAGTGATGACTTTTTTCATAGGAAGTTTCCCTTTATTAATAACTCTGCAATTTGAATACTATTAAGTGCAGCTCCTTTTCTAACATTATCAGCAACTACCCAAATGTTCAAAACATTATCATTAACAAGATCTTTCCTTATTCTGCCAACATAAACAGAATCAGTTCCAGCACCATTAATGAAAGCTGTTGGATATTCATCAGTTTTTGGATCATCTAGTAACTTAATGTAATCTAAATCATTATATTTATCTTTAAGTGCATTAACATCAACAGGTTTTTTAGTCTCTATAGTTATAGATTCTGAATGACCTGTTATAACAGGTACTCTTACTGCCGTGGCGTTAACATCTATATTCTTATCCAAAATTTTGTGTGTTTCCCAAACCATCTTCATTTCCTCTTTTGTATAACCGTTATCATTGAAACTATCAACAAACGGTATTACATTGAACGCTATTTGTTTTGGATATACATTAATTCCAATTTCTTGTTGGTTCATATACGAATGAGTTTGTTCTAATAATTCGTTTATTCCACTTTTTCCTGATCCTGAGACAGCCTGATAAGTAGATACAATGATTTTCTGTATGCTGTAAAGATCGTGGATAGGCTTAAGTGCAACAAGCATCTGAATAGTGGAACAATTTGGATTCGCAATGATATTTGTTTTAGAGTAATTTGCAATTGCAGCTGGATTGACCTCTGGAACGATCAAAGGTATTTCGTCATCGTATCTAAAGCAAGATGTATTATCTATTACTACTACACCTTTTTTTGTAGCCTCCTTTGCATACATCTCAGAAACCTCACTCCCAGCAGAGAAAAATGCAATATCCACTTTTGAAAAGTCGAAAGATGCAATATCAATTATTTCAATAATTCCCTCACCAAATCTTACGGTCTTTCCAGCTGATCTATCACTAGCTATGGCATATATCTCCCCGAGCGGGAAATCTCTCACTGTCAGAATATCTAAAAATGATTCCCCGACAATTCCAGTCGCTCCCACAACCGCAACGTTATATTTTTTCTTATTTTTTGACATTTCTCACCAGCTCATCAAGTAACAAATCACCCATTTCTGATGTTGTGACGTATTCTGAAGAATTAGATAAATCTCTGGTAAACTTATTCGAATTAAGCACCTTATTAACAATAGATTTAATAGTATCTGATAAATCTTTTCGATCAAAACTATATTCAAACATCATTCCCATGGATAATATCATAGCGATTGGATTAACTAAATTTTTTCCTGCAATATCAGGAGCAGACCCATGAATAGGCTCGTAAACAGCATGATTATCTGATAATGATGCAGAAGGCAACATACCTATAGACCCTGTTAACATAGATGCTTCATCAGATAAAATATCACCGAATAAGTTACCAGTTAAAATTACATCAAATTGATTCGGTGAATGAACTAATTGCATAGCTGCATTATCAATATACATATGATTGACAGTTACTTCGGATTGCTTGCTGACAACGTCATCTACACAACGTCTCCATAGCTGCGATGTCTCTAGTACATTTGCTTTATCAACAGATATTATTTTTCCTTTACGCATCTTGCTTAATTTGACTGCATACTCAGTAATTCTCTCAACTTCAAATTCTGTGTATCTCATGGTATTAAAAGCTGATTTATTATCTTCAATAAATCCTCTTGGTTCACCAAAGTAGATATCACTTACCAGTTCTCTGACAATGACAAGATCAATATCTTTGATAACATCCGGTTTTAGAGAGGACTTATCAATCAAATTTTGAAAAATAAAAATCGGTCTCAGATTAATATAAAGATCAAGTTTCTTTCTTAGCGCAAGTAAACCTGACTCTGGTTTCATTATATTTTCATTTTTGTCATGTTTTTTTGTTCCTACAGCACCTAAAAGTATTGCTCGAGATGATTTTGCTTTCTCGAATGTATCTTCTGGAAATGGTTCTCCATGATTATCTATCGCAACGCCACCTATATCTGCATATTCATAAACAATGTCAATGATGTTATTATCGATAAAATAATCAAGTAGTTTGACAGTTTCAGACATAATTTCTGGACCAACACCATCGCCAGGTAGTAAAAGTATTTTATTGTTCATCATTGAATAACCAAGGTTTATTTTTTTTTACTTTTTGTTCATATCTCATTATCTGATTTTTTTGCTTGAGTGTTATTGCGATATCATCATATCCATGTATTATCCGCTCTTTATCTGATTTGTTAATTTCAAATGTTGCCATCAAATTATTTGGACCAGTTATAGATTGATCTAAAACATCGATAGATAAAATATAATCTGTGCTATTCTCAATTTCTTTAAATAATTTTTCTAATATTTCTTTATTAACTGAGATTAATAAAATACCATTCTTAAAACTATTTCTACTGAATATATCTGCAAAAGAAGTAGAAACTATAGCCTCTATTCCAAAATCTTTGATTGCCCAAACAGCATGTTCTCTTGAAGATCCGCATCCAAAATTATCATTTGCTACAAGTATTTTACCTTTATTATATGGCTCTTTATTCAGTATAAAGTCCATATTGAGTTCTCTACCCTCATAATCGTCTAGTGTTCCAGTGCTAGAATAACGAAGAGAATCAAAAAGAAACTTACCAAAGCCAGATTTATTTATAGACTTGAGATACTGCTTAGGTATTATGGCATCTGTGTCTATATTAGCTTGGTTTATTGGTATCACCTGACCAGATATGATTCTATTTTTCATTATAGATCAGTAATATCGCAAAAATGTCCTTTGACTGCAGCCATTGCAGCCATTGCTGGACTAACTAAATGTGTTCTTCCTCTATCCCCTTGCCTTCCCTCAAAATTTCTATTAGAGGTTGATGCACATCTCTCATAAGGAGATAAGCTATCGTCATTCATTCCTAAGCACATAGAGCAGCCAGGTTCCCTCCATTCAAATCCTGAGTCTATAAAAATTTTATCTAATCCCTCTTTTTCAGCTTGTATTTTTACATGACCAGAACCAGGAACAACCATAGCTTGCTTTATAGACGTTGCAACTTTCCTACCCTCTAATATAGATGCAGCATCTCTTAAATCTTCAATTCTTGAATTTGTACAAGATCCTATGAAAATTTTGTCCAACGTGATTGAGCCAATAGATTGATTAGGTTCAAGACCCATATACTTAAGTGCTCTTGCTATAGAATCTCTTTTTTTAAGATCCTGTATTTTTGAGGGATCTGGGATATTTCCAGTAACATCAACAGTCATCTCTGGTGATGTGCCCCAACTTACTTGAGGGACAATTAGATCAGCGTCAAAATCATGGATAGTATCAAACGATGCATTTTGGTCGCTTTTAAGTGTTTCCCAATACTTTGTTGCACTATCTATGTGTTTTTTTGCAGGTGCATGCTTTCTATCAATAACGTAATTAAAAGTTTTATCATCAAATGCAACAATACCTGATTTAGCCCCTGCCTCGATACTCATATTACAAATTGTCATACGACCTTCAATACTCATGTCGTTGATGCATTCGCCTGTGAATTCAATTGTATGAGCTGTCCCACCAGATGTCCCTATTTTTTTTATCACATACAATATCACATCTTTAGGTGTAACATATGTCCGAAGATTATTCTTAATATTTATTTTCATATTTTTGGCTTTTTTTACGTTAATGCATTGAGTAGCCAATACGTGCTCTACATCACTCGTGCCTATTCCAAAGGCCAGTGCTGCTAATGCACCATGAGTTGATGTATGAGAATCTCCGCACACAAGAGTCATGCCTGGCTGTGTGATCCCTAACTCAGGGCCTATTACATGAACAATGCCCTGATTAACATCATTTAAATCGAAATATGTGATATTGTTCTCTTTGCAATTCTGAACAAGCGTATCTACTTGCAATTTTGAAATCTTATCCTCAATACCATGTTTTCTAGCACTTGTAGGGACATTATGATCTGATACTGCATAGATCGAATCTTTATTCCAAATTTTTCTTTGATCAATTTTTAGCCCCTCAAACGCTTGAGGAGAAGTGACTTCATGAACTAAGTGACGATCTATATATAACAAAGATGAGTCATCAGCATTGACTGCTATCTGATGATCATCCCAGATTTTATCATAAAGTGTTTTGCCCATAACTATGCCTAACTGTTTTGAGCTTTATTTCTCAAATACAGGTCCATTAAAACATTTGCTAACATTGCCTCTGCAATTGGAACTGCTCGAATTCCTACGCAAGGATCATGTCTGCCCTTGGTACGTATTGTAGTCGCTTTATTTTTTTTATCTACCG
>CAJWIW010000039.1 GCA_913041865.1 uncultured Gammaproteobacteria bacterium | reverse complement strand
GAATAACCTTGGATACCTGGTTTAAGATACTTTCACATCATTCTCCATCTTAAACCTAGGTATCTCAAGGAACTAACTCACCTTACAGGCACAAAATACTCTTCATCGACCTCCTTAAATTTGATAAAAAATATTTATTATGTATAGTATTTATTGGGGGTTTACATGATATCGTTTAAAAACATTATATCGATTTGGATAATTGCAAATATCCTTTTTATACCTGGCTTTAAATCTGTCGCTTTAGTGCCAGATCAATTACAGCATGTCTGTATGATTGATACATTTAATGATGAATCCAGAAAGACCCACATTCTTAAACTGCATTGTGAGAATTGTAACTTTTTTACAGACTATGATTCTGACACTTTTCTAGTTAGACCATTTCATAGCAACTACTACGTACATATCAGTAGAAACATTAACCGCAATTCTCTCTTTTTTACTAGTGACAATTACAATACACGTCCCAGAGCACCTCCACATTTAAGCTAATTGTTTATTAGTTTAATTATTTTGGAGGAGACAATGTTTAAACATACTTATATATTTTTAATTTTATTTATTACATTCAGTACATCTTATGCAGAGGACTTAACTGATATTGAAATATCTGCACCGTCAGAGGCTAATTCTGTAGTTAATAATGAGGCAATATCAGACGTAAAGACTAGAAATATTGTTGATGGTGGTGATCTATTACAATCAATTAACGGTGTTAATGTTATTCGTCGTGGCGGTCATGGTTTAGACCCGGTTGTCCGTGGTCAAAGTGATCAAAGAATCAATACCTTTATTGATGGTGCCATGATATATGGTAGCTGCTCTGTCAAAATGGACACTGCATCAACTTATATTAATGCTGAGAGTTACGATACTGTGACTGTGATGAAAGGAACACAATCAGTAATGTTTGGCTCTGGTGGAACTGGTGGAGTTGTAAGCTTCAAACGTGTTACGGAGCCTTATTCACCTATAGATGGCAGCCCATTTAAAATGAAATTTGGTCAGACATTTGATGGTAATTCTGAGACATTTTCTAGTATAGCTGATATCACCTACAGTAATGGCACAAGTTACATTAGATTAAATGGTAATTATACAGAAGCTGGCAACTATGAGACTGGAACTGGTTTAAAACTTCAATCTGAATATAAAACATCTAATTCGTCTTTGATACTTGGAACTAGGTTAGATGATGGCTCTAAAGTTGAGTTAACTTATACAGATAACAGACAAGATGATGTAGGTTATCCTGGTTTACCAATGGATATTAACTACTCATACGCAGATATCTATAACTTCAAATATCACAGAGTTGTTCCCCTTGGAGTTTTTTCTTCAATGAGAGTTGAGGCTTTTAATTCAGACATGAGTCATTTGATGGATAACTATGTAATGCGAAAAACAGATACGATGAAGACATATGCGTCCTCAGATACATATGGTTGGAGAATTCATGGTGCTATGGAGAATAATGCAAGGTTAGGTATAGATTATGAACATAATACTCGTGACGCAGAACAAAATATGGTCGTATCTAGTACCAATCGTCATCTAACTTATATGTGGCCAGGTGTTGAGATATCTAAATTAGGAATTTTTTATGAGAAAGATACTATGATGTCTCAGGAAAAAACCTTATCGTATGGAATACGTTGGGACCAAGTTGAGGCAGACCCAACAAGAGCTGCGGATGACCCAGGTTCAGATCATATGCTGCAAGTTACAGCTAATAGTTTATATACTGCTCACTATTCCGGTACCGTTACGGCCGGGGAAAGAGACTGGGATAGCTTTAGTGGTTTTGTAAGATTGCAAACGACTAGAGGACCAATGTCTAAGTATTATATCTCTCTAAGTCATAATGAGAGAACACCTGATGCGACAGAATTGTTTCATGCAAAAACTACAATGGCTATGGGAGCAAAATATCGAGATAGGCATATAGGTAATCCTAATCTTGATTCAGAGAAACATCTGACGATGGAGTTAGGTGCAGAAGAGATGATTGCGGGGAATCATGTAAATGCGTCTATATACTTTACAGATATAGATGACTATATTACGACTTATCGTGTCTCTGATGGTACATATGATAACTCCGTTAATGATGCAAGAGTGTATAAGAACGTAGATGCAACTATATGGGGTTATGAGCTCTCACTATCACGTAATTTGACAGAAAACGTCAAGACTAAGCTGAATCTTAACTATACAAACGGCAACGATGATACACAGAATAGACCTCTTCCTCAAATTATGCCCTTATCAGGTAATCTTGTCCTAGATTATGAAACTATTTCATCTAATTACGGAATGAGATTAAACTTCTCAGATTCACAAGATAGATTCGATTCAAGAGTTCTTGATACAGGTAAAACAGGTGGTTATACAACAATAGACATTTTTGCAGGCTTTGAGCTTGCGCCTGGTATGGATTTGAATTTCGGCATAAGCAATATCTCTGATAAAAGATATTCATCGCATTTAAGTAATGCTAATGTGCTTGATGCATCTGCAACGAAAGTAGATGAACCAGGCAGAAGTATATGGGGTTCAGTAGTCTATGATTTCTGAGTCATTAAAGTGTTAATTTCGATGGATCATCAACTTTTTTTTGATGTGAAATTATGCTAAATGCTTTACAATATACCCATATTTAAAAGGAATTATTATGGGTATAAATTCATTATTAGATCTTGGTGGGCCAGTTGTCTACATACTATTACTCCTATCAATTTACGCTCTGGCAGTGATACTTTATAAGCTTCATGTCTTTTATAAAGTAGAATTTTTCAACAATGAAAATTTATCTGCAAGTATTGATCTTTGGATGTCTGATAAGAAAAAAGAAGCCTACGATCAGTTAAACGAAACACAGAATCCTGAATCAGAAGTTATATCTTTTACGATGTATCAATTATTGAAGCACAAGAATATATCACAAAAAGTTGAAAGCGATGTTAGGGAGGAAATATCAAGATTATCAGAAGAGAGGATTGATTATTACAGCTCTAAGCTTGATAGTTTACAAGTAATAGCTGCTATTGCGCCACTTCTTGGTCTTTTAGGTACAGTATTTGGTATGATTGAGGCTTTTCAACAAATGGAATCAGCAGGCAAGAGCGTTGACCCATCCATATTATCCGGTGGTATTTGGGAAGCTTTGTTGACTACTGCTGCCGGGTTATCTGTGGCGATTCCAATCGTAGTTGTAGAATCTTATTTTCGATCTCTAATAAACAAGTTTAAAAGAAATGTGGAGAATGGCGTTACTAAAATTTTAACTGCAAATATTGGTTAACCGCAACATCCCAATCCCTTTTTTTTCAATCTCCAGTAGTTGTAGGGCCAAGGGGTTACAAACCCAGCTATTAACATTAACGGAATTACAAATAGATCGACCTTGGCACCGCCAGTAACTAAATAATCTACAACATTCATCGCTAACTCCATACTTATCATGGATATTAAACTCATACCACAAGCTGTTTTCAGCGCAGGCATGAACTCCATTTGTTTAATTAGTATAATAGTTTCAAGAATAATACTCGTGATAATACCATTGAACATTGCAAGGGCCATTATTGAGAATGTTGACCAGGGTATAGCATTAACTTGGAAATAATAGATTGTACCAATATCTCCAATGCTGCAACCTAAAAGACACCATGATGTGTTGATTGCAGATTGTCTCCAAGTACTATTACACTTCCAGTCGAATTGATTATTAACAAGCTCTGTCATTCCAAATTATCCTCTGATGAAGAAATGTATATTTGACCATCTTCTAAAATAACTTCATGAGTTTCAATCGGTTCATCCGCAGGTTCGTTTAAAGCTTCTCCGGTCTTTAGATTAAAATAACTTCCATGCAATGGACATTTGACAGTATTGCCTTTAAGACATCCCATGGTTAGTTCAGCATCCTCATGTGTGCATAAGTCATCTGTTACAAAAATTTCTCCGTTAACATTTGCAACTAAATAATTACAATCATCAACTGATACCTGTTTCATATCATTGATATTTATCTCATTGATATTAGCTAGTAGTATTTTACTCATAAAGCTTCTTTGAACCTCTTGAGGGCAGCACCGTTATCTAGAACATTGTTTACTTCTTTGTAACAATCAGTTATCGAGTGTTTAGATACATGCTTGAGCATTATAGATGCACTTAGGGCAATACACTCTCTCATTGGTCCAGTAGCCCCTGATAGTGCCTCCATCCCAAGTTTCAATGATTCTTTAGCTATCTCTGAAGGGTCAACCTTTATCTCAATTTTATCTAATTTTGTCTTCTTTTCAAATTCATCCGGTATTTTTACTGCTCTCACTTTTTGATCAATATTTAACTCCTTATCTGGCTCTACCTCGAGCAACTCATTATTTGCCTCTTTGTTTGAATAAAAATGTGCGTTTGCTTTTTGTCTAAGTGAGGGTACTACTCCACCTTCAGTGCCTCTAATTACGATAGAGCTGTCAAATCCTGCATTCCTTGCAAGCATTAAATATATTGGTGGATATGGTTTATGAACATATCCCGTAACAAAGTGAGTATTCTTGGCTCTGATTGGATTTGCTAAAACCTCTATAGTTGTTATCACTGGCCTTTTTATAATTTCTGAACGGAGTTCTTTTAACCCGTAAAGCTTGGGCGCGAAAATACTTTGATCTAAGTATCCCCAACCTATCTTTTTGTTTTCAAGTCTATCACAAACTTCTCTATCCGAGAGAAGTACATTCAGTCCTGCTAACTTAAGAATTTTGTGGTGTGTACATCCATATTTTGGACCCACAGACTCTACACCTTGAGAAAAGGAGGGGAAACCTAATTCCGCGAGTATTGGTAGGACATATAATGAGGATGGGATATTACGAGTATATCCGTCGTATGGATCTGCAATATTTACAACGTCATCCAAAGCACAAGATATTTGTGATGTATTATCATTCATCGCATCCTGTACACCAAGATTTTCTTCCTCTGTTTCTCTTTTCATTCTGAGTGCAATCAGAAATATTGCTGATCTAACATCACTCACTTCTCTGTTTAGAATTGAGTTCATAGATGCTTTAGCCTCTTCTCTTGAAATATTTTTGCTTAACTCAGGTCCAGTTGCAACTCTCTGTATAACTGATTTCATGAGTTCTTCTGGAGACAAATTTTTAATTTCTTTGATCATGTTTTAAATACTATCCATGTTGTAGCTATATACTTAACTCCTTTTTGAAGTTTAACACCACGATGCTCGTGAGTCCAAAAAGGAGGAAAGAGAATAAGTTTCCCTCTCTCTGGTTTGACTTTAATATTCTGATTTATAAATTCTGTCTCACCGCCTGGACCTTCTACATCATTAAGATACCAAATTGCGACCAATTGCCGGTCACTGAATTGGTGACTTCCACTATCTATATGCCAGTTAAAAAACTCTCCTGGCTCTGTTCTTTGGATAGCATAACCAATATCTTTAAAAGGACCATTGAAGAAATCGTACTCTTTTTTAACACTCGATAGTGCTTTTGATAGACTTTGAAATAATAAGTCGTCTACATCTTTCCATGAATCTTTCCCACTTATCACCATATCTGTAGATTTTTTTACATTTGTATCCTCGACAAAATTTTGTCCAACACGGCCTCGATAGTGATCTTCTGCTGAATCTTCAAAGCGCGTAATAATATCACTACAAATAGTGCTATCGAGTGAATTAGTGAACTCGAAAATAAAGCTTCCAGAGCTTACCTCTATGAGTCGTTTTTCTATTTTAATGTCCATATTTATTCATATTCTATATACTATAGTAATTATATATGAACAATAAATTTATAAAATGACTATCAGAATTAAGAGTAAATGGTCTAAAACAGTTAAACGTAATAAAACAAGTGATGATTTTGCTAGTGCAATGTCATATATAGGTTGGAGGCTTGCACTAGATAAAGCTAGAAACTTACACGGTGAAGATTTTGAGTATACTTCTGACCATCAAAGAATAAGTGTTATTGTTGAATTCATGTCGTTTCAAGTTCATTTAGCAGACAGACTTTTATTTAGCGATGATCACCCTGATGATTTTAGAATGGAGGTAATGAATAAAATAGGCAGTCATTCAGCAAGGACAATGCAAGAGAATTGTGAGGATCTATTTGGTGCAGGAGATTATCGAACAGGTTATATTAAAACACTAAATCTCAGATCATCTGAGTACTCAGATTTTGATTTCACACCAGGAGAGACAAATTATTCCATTTATAGGCATCTAGCAAAGAAAATTCAGGATGCTATGGGTTCCAGTCAAACTAATAAATGGGTAATGGATCAAATTGTTGATATTGACGCAGTTGAGATTTGTAAAAAATTCGTAGAGGTATATTCCTCTCTGATGAAATAATTATTTTTTAAATTTTTCTGCGTTATCGGTAACTTTATTCTCTCCGTCCTCGTAACCCGCATCATATGCGTCTGTGACTCTCTGTTCTTCTAACTTTGGCGATCTCAAATACCCTTCTTGCCAACCTATCAAGTAATCATCTGAGACACCCATATCCTCTAGTTTTGTGACTAAATCAAAATACTCTTTGTTCATTATGTTCTGATTGACCCCTTCAACGCATGAGCTATATCAACTAATCTGTTAGCAAGTTTTTCGTGCTCTTCTTTATATTCTTTAACAATACCTTGCGGGTTATGGTGAATATCTTTCTCTGTGACCCCTGTCTTTCTCTCTAGCTCCATGAATTCTTTCTGGATCCTGAGCATTTTTGTAATAATCTCTTTTCTTTCTTTTTCTAGAGCTTTTTTATCAGGCTTCTTTTCTACCTCAGGAGTTTCGTTGTTCTCCTGTTCAGCTTCTTCTGTTTTTATATCATCTTGATTGACTTCTTCTTCTGACATTAATAACCGCCTTTTCGTCTACTCTCTGGCAAGCCGCCAATTCTTCCGGCTTGCTTACTAGGATTCCCAGGGAATAAATCAAAAAGTGTCTTTGTGTCAATTTTCTCTCCCCAGAGTTTACCCATATCCTTAACCATATTTCTGGTATTCGGTTGATTTTCTTTGTTGTTAATGAACTCATCTCTAAGATAATTTATAACATCCCAATGTCTCTCAGCAAGCTCAATACCCTCTTGTTCAGCAATGACTTTTGCAACATCTTCATTCCAGTCTTCTAAGTTAGTCAGAAAACCAGTATCTGTTGTTGGTATTTCTTTTCCATCTACTTCAACTTTCATAGTATCACTCCACTTTTATACTATATCAATAATTACTATATTGGAAAATTCTAATATACTGCGATAAATATGTCTACAGAGATTGTTCAATCTTCTTTGAAATTTGCGACCGCATCGATTGATTTATGTGGTAAAAATATTCCACATCCAAAAATTCTCCCTATACCGACCCCCACATCCTGAAGTTTAATCGAATTTTCTTTAGACAAGTCCGCGATCATGAGGCTCCTTGTAAATTTTTGATCACCATTTATTGTAAATGATTTTGTTTTACCACATATAGCTTTACGAAGATGAATTTCATGATTTTCAAATTCTTTAGCAACATACTTAAGAAAGTCGCTTTCATTTAGATCATCGTCCGTAAGAACGAACCTGCATATTAAATCTCTTACAGTTAAGAATGGTTTCTTGCTTGCTTTGCCAATCTTAATATCATTTCCAAGCACCTTGAGTGTTTCGCCTTCAAGTTTACAAGTTTTATCGTATTCAGATTTTGGAATTCTCAAGATTAATCTCGTTCTCTTAGATAAAAAAATCTCTTCATTTTCTGCTCTTGTCCACCCATTACCTGATTCTGGTCCATGTAGAGTTTGTATCCCTGTTAATTTATTACCCTTCAACCATGGTAGATATTTTAGTATTTCATTTGATAAAGAGAACGCATGATCATATGGTAAAGTTTTACAACTTATCTTGAAAGCCACATCTATCATTTTAGACATTTCTGAAAGTGATTTTTTTTCCTCTTCTTCAATCCACATTACTCAATATATCCTGTAAAAGCCGACTCAACTTTCTCTTCCCAATCTTTTGGTGTATCAGGGTAGGGAGGTTTGAGATCAAGCCGAATGAAACGTTCTCCAGACTTTGCTCTCATTTTTATTACCTCTAGTAGTTCGTCAAAACTCTCCACATCTTTTTCTTGTATCAATAGCGTACTCAAATATAACATTAGATATCTACTCTTTTTTTAGACCTTAGTCTATATAAGAGCCTATTCTTATTAGTTGTATTTGTAAATGATGTCCTCATGTGAATGATATTGTTAGAGATAACGCCTTGATTAGGTTCTAATTTATGTTTTATCTGATAGCTTTCATTTTCTCTAATAATCGATTTAAGTAATTCCACAGATTCTCTTATATCATCTCTCCATATTATATTTTTCTGTCTCATACTAAATCTCATATGTAGCTTTTTATCCAACAATTTAAATACATAGCTACTTACTGCTTTTCTGCCACTGTGAATATTCTCAGGTATTGTAAATGCCTTATCGTCTGTCAAATCTCTGATATCTTCCGAGTGGTCATTGAATAAAATGTAAGCGATTTCATGATCCATAAATTTATTATCACCACCACTACTTGAATTTGATTGACAAAAAAGTAACCACGATAAAATTGGATCATTAGCCTCATTGTAATATCCATCAGTATGCCAATTGAGACTTTTATTTGTATATGGGACATATTCGCTCTTCACTTTAGACTCAGCGGATACCTCTATTTTTGTCAACCCACTTTTTTCACTTGACTCCAAAATTTCGAAGTTACCCATACCAAATTGCTTTGCAAGCTTCATGAGGGAGGACTTGATATCATCATTATCTTCTTTTAACTCAAAAAATAATAGATTGCTCTGATTTATTATTGTAGATGATAAATTAATTTCAGACTCCGTTAATTTGTGTGGATTCTTTATTTCCACCATTAGTTTATCCATATCTGATGTGAAACCAGCTAATTTGCGGTCTCTCCAACGTCTATAGTCATCACTGTTAACATCTAAAATATTCATAAAATTATGGTTTTTTTTAGCTTGTAATACAATTAATATCAATGTTA
>CAJWIW010000038.1 GCA_913041865.1 uncultured Gammaproteobacteria bacterium | reverse complement strand
GTTCCGACTCCACCACCACATGCTGTTAAAACAGCAGTCAACATAAAGACAGACATTATTTTGAATTTTTTCATTTGCCCCCCTTACTGGACTATATTTGTGTAGCTTTACTTAAAGTTACCTATCTAGGATATCACAAAAAACTATTTTGGATACTCAATGTTGTGAAAATTATGTTTGATTATAAAAAAACTCTGCTGAACATAATCCTAGTATATTAGACTACTCTAATATACATTTGTAGATTAGCCATATTAACAAAGTGAATTTATGTTATTATTATTGTTAAATATTATAAAGAGGGCGAAAAATGATTAACCAGGTAAAACAAAATAATAAGAAGGGATTCCTTGAAAAAGTGCATGATTCAAGGCGTACATTTATAAAAAGTTTAGCAACTGTAGCTGCTGCGACACCTATAGTTGGTTCAATGTTCAAAGCAAAAGATGCTGATGCAGCACTTGCAGATCATACAATGTATCTGAGGGGTTCATATTTTGAGAGCTGCACATGTGAGACTATATGTCCTTGTTTGCTTTTATTAGATCCCACAAAAGGCTCATGCACAGCACTTTTAGGTTGGAATATCGAAAAGGGACATGTCGGAACTGTAGATGTTAGCGGAACAAAAGTTGCAATGTTTCTATATGCTCCTCAAAATCTTCTCAAAGGTGGGTTCACCATGGCGCTTTATGTTGACAGCAGCGCAAGTAGCTCACAACGAAGAGCATTAACTGAAGCATATCATGGTATCCATGGCGGGCATCTAGGTGTGGTTGCAAGTCTTGCGAAAGGAGCTGAAGGTGGTCCTAGAGAATTCCTACCGACTAGATCGGCAAGAATTTCTTACAAAGTTGATTCACCACATCGCCATTTAATAATAGATGGTATAGGTGAAAATAAAATGGAACAACTGGCAGGTGCAGCTGGAAGACCAGTTGTAGTTCATGACACACCTTTAGCAGTTGCTCCACCATTTCCAATCACTGTGAGTAGAGCATCTAAAATGTCATACAGTGATCATGGTATAGAGCACTCTTATGAGGGTGGAAATGGATTGAGCTCACCATTTGTTTATATGGATGGTGCTAACAAACAAACTGCCATAGAAAAATCATAATTAAGCCTTATATAGACTGCCCAAATAATTTGGGCAGTCTTATTTATTAATTAGAACAATGTCATCAAATCTTAACCTAGAAAAAGCACCTCTTCGAGATAGATTGATCGTCTACATCGGAGTTGCAGTAATCCTATTGGCATCATGGGCCTATATAATTGCAATGGGTTGGGAAATGGGTACGTTACCTTTTAGTCAACCAATGCAGATGGACAGTATGCAAATGGACAATATGGAGATGAACGTGCAAGACAAATCTATCATAAGCTCCATACTCACATGGATGCCTCCAATGAGCGGAGAGTGGCTCTTTACGGATTTCTTATTCTTGTTTCTTATGTGGGCCGTAATGATGATTGCTATGATGACTCCATCGATACTTCCAATGGTTATGTTGTTTACAACAATTAACTCTAAGAATATTAGAGAGAATAGAATATCTGCGAACCCGTTTAACCTTTTATTTGGTTATTTAATTAGTTGGGTGATATTTAGTTTATTAATAACACTTCCGCAATATGGACTTCATAAAGCTGGTTTACTAAATCCAATGATGGAGCCTACACACGCTTTTCTTGGGGCTTTAATTTTAATAAGTGCGGGGATATATCAATTTACTCCCTTTAAAGATGCCTGTCTCTCGGTTTGTCAATCGCCTTTAACTTTTATGATGAATAATTGGAAAGATGGCAACTTGGGTGCCTTCATTATTGGCTACAAACACGGATTTTATTGTGTGGGTTGTTGCTGGTTCCTTATGCTAACCTTATTTGCTCTTGGAGTAATGAACATAATGTGGGTGGTCATTTTGACACTCTTTGTTATGTTTGAAAAATTGTCTGTTAAATTCCCATTACAGTACAGATACACAACAGGTTTGATTTTTATTGTTTGGGGTTTATCAATATTATATTTTTGATCTAAAGCTTTATAGAGAGATTTCGTCCCTAGCGTTCTTTAGTCTTTCCGGTGTTCCTATATCATCCCACTTTCCTGAGAAGATATCTGCAGTAATTGATTTATCTTTTTTAAGAATGATGCCTAAGTCTTTATCTTTATGCTCAGTAAACAACTTTGGCGAATATACACCAATCCCTGTATAAGTATATGTATTTCCAACATTTAAAATATTATTTTCTAGGTTGAAATCTCCACTATGATAGTCTGGTCTTTTCGTAAGAATTATATGTCCCAGAGAACCTAATAATTCATGTCTTTTCAAATCTATGAATGAGTAATTGGTCCATATGTCAGCATTAACTAGAATAAAGTTTTCACCGTTAAAGAATTCCAGTGTTTTTCTTACACCCTCTGCAGTTCCGATTGGCTGCTCACCCTCGTTACTTATAGATATTCTTATGCCAAACTTTGAACCATCACCTACATGATCTCTAATATATTCTCCGAGATATCCTGTATTAATGACAATACTCTCAATGCCAATTTCTGATAACTTGATAATTTTGTCTTCAATCAAGGTTACATTTCCAATTTTAAGCATCGGTTTTGGTAAATCTCTAGTTAACGGCATCATCCTTTCACCTTTTCCTGACGCAAGTATCATTGCTTTAGTTATCATTTTTATTCCAATCTTAATTTATCTAGTATTAATTTAATTTCTTTGAGTTCATCATATTTACCAACGGTCTCTCTTACATAGTTAAGCGTTCTTGGTATGTCATTCATATAACCTGGCTTATTATCTCTGTAGTTCAGTCTTGAAAATATCCCTATTGCTTTTAAGTGCCTCTGTAGGCCGGTGATATCGAACCAATAACTAAACACATCAAAAGATGAATCTTGGCAAGCTCGCTGAAAAAATGTTTTTGACATTTTTTTGATTAATTCGTTATCCCATTTTATGTAACAGTCTTTTAACAGTGAGACAAGATCATAAGTTATTGGACCAATCATAGCATCTTGATAATCTAGAACACCTGGATTACCTTTTTCTAAAAGCATTAAGTTTCGTGAGTGATAGTCTCTATGAATAAATTTTTTAGGTATTTCGTCAATTTTTACCAAAAGGTTCGTAAGTACTTTTTCTATACCCATGTTATTTAATTCTTCATCATCATATCCAATGTGATGCTTTAGATACCAATCAATGAAAAGATTATTCTCATTCTTTTGCTCTTGAATGTCAAAATAGCTAAGATCGGATGTAGTTATATTATCTTGCATATTATGTATTACATCGATAGCATCTGTGTACAAACAAAAAACAGTCTCATCATTTAAGTTATTGAGGTATACTTTCTTACCTAAATCTGACATCAGAATTAAGCCCATATCTTCATTTACTTTTTTTATTTTAGGAACAGTGATATTGGCACTTTCAAGTTTACTATTTATCTTAATCACATCCGTTAAACTCTCTTTATCTGGAGGCGCATACATTACTATATCGGTTCCTTTATTGTGAGTAACCCTATAATAAGTTCTAAAACTTGCATCAGAAGATGCTCGCTCGATGTTAAATGAGCCTTTGATGGACTCACTGAGCCAATTAGATATTTGCGATATATCTTTTTTATTCATTTGTACATCTTACATGATATTATGTTTTTTTGATAAAAAAGAATTTTACACATAGGTATTGAGATGATAAAAAAAGATATATTTACAGATGCAGTTAATCTGCAGCGTGAAGCTAAAAAAATTGGATTGGATTGGATTGATATAGAGGGCATCATCGAAAAAATATATGAAGAGACAAAAGAGGTTGAAGAAGCCATTCAATCTAATGAGAATGAGAAAATTAGAGAAGAATTAGGTGATTTGTTATTTACTTACATATCATTGGCAAGGCATCTCGATATTAATCTTCATCAGGTTATTGAGGAGGCAGAATTAAAATTCAGTATAAGGTTCTCAAAAGTAAAATCGGAGTTAGCTAAATCAGATAAAAATTTTGCAACACCAGATGAAATGGTAAGGATCTGGGATAAAATGAAAAAAAGCGAGTAGTTCACTTTATATTCATTTTACTGTTTTTGTGTAACAATTGGTTTTTTTCTATTTGGGTAACAAGTTTTGCAAATATCACATTCTATTCCAAAACACTGCCTGGCTTGACAGAATTCTCTTCCGTAAAAAATTATTTGCAGATGAAGCTTATTCCAAGCCTCTTTAGGAAAGATTTTTTTGAGATCCTGTTCTGTCTTCTCAACGCTTTTTCCATTTGTTAGCCCCCATCTTTGAGCGAGACGGTGTATATGCGTATCTACTGGAAACGCAGCTTGTCCAAATCCTTGTGAAATCACAACACTTGCGGTCTTGTGACCTACCCCAGGAAGCTTCTCGAGCTGATTAATATCTGATGGTACTTGGCCACTATATTCTTGTACAAGTATTTTTGAGAGCGCTAGTATTGCCCTCGACTTTTTTGGTGCTAGTCCGCATGTTTTGACAAGTTTATGGATAGTTTTGTAGTGTAACTTTTGCATTTTTTCTGCAGTATTTGCTTCCTTGAACAAATTAGGTGTGACCTTATTTACCCTTTCATCAGTAGTTTGTGCACTTAACAGAACGGCTATTAAAAGTTCAAAATTACTTCTATGCTTAAGTGGCACGGGAGTCTTTGGATACAATTTATCAAGCTTCTCTTGGATTATAGTTGCTCTATCCTTTTTTTTCATAAATTAGATGTAATGCATCGGCCACTCAATTTATTGTCTGTCCAAAAACTTACGTCTTTCTCCTTCACGTTCTACTGCTAGCTTTAAATATTCTTTAATTTTTTCTTCTTGATTGAGAGCAGTCTTGGTATTTTTATCTTGTTCGATTCTAGTTAACTTTCTATAGTATCTTACTTTAGAGTCATCCGACTTCGCTGATGGCCATATCCATGACAATTGAGCATCATTATAAACCATTTCCATGCAATCCACTGGGCATTGCTCAATACAAAGCTCACATCCATTACATCTGTCATTGATTATGTAGTGTTGTTTCTTCCTCGCTCCTATAATTGCATCAACGGGACAAGCTTTTATGCATATCGTACAACCAATGCAGTCATCATAGTTGATATGAGCAATTTGATAATTCTCTATACTCAATTCTCCAAAGTTAGTATCCCCATCAATTAATTTCTTGAGTACATTTTTTGTCTGGTTTGCACCTGGCTCACATTTATTTATACTCTCGTTCGAATACAAAATTGCTTGTGCATAAGACTCGCAATCATCATAAGTACACTTCTTGCATTGTAGTTGTGGAAGAGCATTCATTAATTTTTCTAATTTATTAGTTTCTTTTTTCACGATACTTTTGCACCTGGTGTAACATCTTTTTCAGGATTTATGATGATAACTTCGTCATCATGAGAGGTCGCTAATACCATTCCATCTGAGGTACCAAATTTCATCTCTCTTGGGAGAAGATTAGCGATTACTACAACATTTTTTCCAATAAGATCCACTGGTGCATATGATTTTTTTATACCTGCAAATATCTTCCTCTGCTCAGCACCTATGTCAACTGTGAGTTCCAGCATTTTTCTAGAGTCTTCAACCTCTTTAGCTTCAAGTACTCTGCCGACTCTCAAGTCTAGTTTTATGAAATCATCTATTAATATCTTATCTTTTGCCATACTAGTCTTCTCTCGCTTCAGTTTTAATTATCTCAATAGATTTTTCATCTATTCTTGTAATTATTGGTTTAAAAGTCTCGATTTTTTTCTCTAAAATAAGTTGGTCAATATTATACCAGTCAATTGGTGTACATCTCAGTAACTTTTCTACATTTTGCGCAACCTTTGGGAGTACGGGTTTTAGGTATCCAATAAGAACTCTAAACATATTTATCCCATCAGAACAGACTTCATGAACTGACTCACTATTCTCTTTGTTTTTAATTTTAATCCATGGCTTTTCATCATCAATGTATTTGTTTACATCGTCAGCAAGTGATGAGATAACTCGTATATTTTTCGAAAACTCTCTATTTTCATAATTCGTTTGTATAATATTTTTCTTTGCAAGTATTTGAGCAATTAAAGATTGATTATTTGATTTCGATGCTAGTGTACTTTCAAAATCTTTATTTATAAATCTAGCGCATCTACTACCTATATTAATTACTTTTCCAACTAAGTCAGAGTTTACTCGGGCTATGAAATCGTTAAAGTTCAAATCTATGTCTTCAATCTTACTTGTGAGCCGACTCGCAAAATAATATCTCAAATATTCAGGATTAAGATGATTAAGATATGTCCTGGCTTTAATAAATGTACCTCTCGATTTAGACATTTTTTCTCCATCTATGGTGAGGAAGCCATGACAAAATACACTTGTTGGTGTTCTAAAGCCAGCTCCTTCTAACATTGATGGCCAAAACAAGACATGAAAATATGCAATGTCTTTTCCTATGAAATGGTACAACTCAACTTCGGAACCTTTCTTCCATGATTCGAAATAATCTGTAGAGTTTTTATCACACAAATTTTTGAATGAGGCAATATAGCCAACAGGCGCATCAAGCCACACGTAAAAGAATTTCTCTTTCTCACCAGGTATACTAAAGCCAAAATATGGTCTATCTCTTGTAATATCCCAACTGGATAAACCATCTGAGAGCCATTCTTTCATTTTATTATTAATCTCTTTTTGTACTCGATTATCAGTCAACCACTTATTAAGAAATTCTTCATAGTTTGAAAGTCTAAAAAAGAGGTGTTCTGTTTTCTTTTTTATTGGTTTAGAATTAGAAATCACAGATATAGGATCAATAACCTCAGTTGATGAATAAGTCCCTCCACATTTTTCACATGAATCACCGTATTGCTCTTTTGCGCCACATTTAGGACAAGTGCCTTTGATATATCTATCAGGCAGAAACATCTCCTCATCTTCATCATAGTACTGTTGAATCTCTCTTCTCTCTATTACTCCTTTATCTTTAAGATTGTTATAAATGAGCTCTGATAACATTTTATTCTCTTCCGAATGTGTTGTGTGGTAATTATCAAATTCGATATGAAAATCGGCAAAATCCTCAATGTGTTCTTTTTTGGATTCCTCTATAAGTTTTTCTGGCGTAATATTGAGTTCTCTTGCTTTTAACATTATAGGTGTGCCATGAGCATCATCTGCACAGACGTATGTACAGTCGTTATTGGACATTTTCTGATGCCTGACCCAAATATCGGTCTGTAGGTATTCCACTAAATGACCAAGGTGTATTGATCCATTTGCATACGGAAGAGCACTTGTTACTAGAATTTTTCTCATAAATATGACGTCAAATTGTTATGTTATTAATGTAATTCGTTATACTATAGCAATTGTACTTATATTGATATTTTAACGTAAATTTATATAAAATAGGCACATGGAGAGAGAAAACATAGAATCGATTTTGAAGGACTACGATTGTCCATATATGGGTACAGATCTAGTCACTGGAAATACCGTCAAAGACATAAAAGTCGATGGCGATAATGTCCACATCCAAATTGTTTTAGGTTGGCCTGCTGAGGGCATCATTCAGGATTTTCACAAGAATCTTACAAAGAAAATCAATGAGGCATATCCTGATGTTAAGCTGACTCTTGACCTTAAGTATGAAATTATACCTCACACTGTTCAACAAAGCCTTGAGAGAGTAAAAGGCATAAAAAACATCATAGCAGTCGCTTCAGGAAAAGGGGGTGTAGGGAAATCAACTACAGCAGTTAATCTAGCATTAGCACTCAAAGAAGAGGGAGCCAATACAGCGATTTTAGATGCTGACATCTACGGCCCAAGTATCCCAAGAATGCTTGGTCTTGAGGGTAAGCCAGATTCAGAAGATGGAAAAACATTAGAGCCAAAAGTAGGACATGGCTTACAAGCTATGTCTATTGGATTACTAGTTGAAGAGGATACTCCTATGATTTGGAGAGGCCCTATGGTGACTCAAGCTCTTGAACAACTTCTAACTGATACAAATTGGAAAGATATAGATTTTCTTATCATTGATCTTCCACCAGGTACGGGTGATGTACAGCTTACATTATGTCAGAAAATACCTGTTAGTGGCGCTGTGATTGTTACAACACCACAAGATATCTCACTAATAGACGCACGCAAGGGACTTAAAATGTTCGAGAAAGTTGAAGTTCCTGTGCTAGGCGTAATTGAGAATATGAGTTCATTTATTTGTCCTGAGTGCGGAAATATGGAGAGTATTTTTGGTGAAGGCGGTGGTGAACAACTAGCTCAAGAAAATGGAGTTAAATTACTTGGGGAACTACCACTACAGAAACAAATTAGAGAGGAAATGGACAAGGGAACACCAACAGTTTCTCAAAACCCCGAATCCCCTACTTCTATGGCTTTCAGAGAAATTGCTCGCAAGATGGCTGCAACTTTATCCATGCGCAAAAAAGATTACTCATCAGTATTCCCAAAGATTGTTATTCAGAACGATTAGCTTGTTTCTAGATCGTTAAATAAATTAACACAAATTTTATCAGTTATTTATAATATAATATCGTAATGGCAATCAAATCAGACAAATGGATCAAGGATATGGCAAAAAATCATGGAATGATTGAGCCATTCCAGGAGAATCAAGTTAAATCAAATGGTAGTGGAAAGATAGTATCTTATGGTACATCAAGTTATGGATATGATGTTCGTTGCGCTGACGAATTCAAAGTTTTTACTAACATTAATTCTTCAATGGTCGATCCTAAAAATTTCGATGATCAAAGCTTTGTAGATATCAAATCTGATGTATGTACTATACCACCTAATTCTTTTGCTCTGGCCAGAACTGTCGAATATTTCAGGATACCTAGAAAAGTATTGACCCTATGTCTAGGCAAATCAACTTATGCGAGATGTGGAATAATCGTAAATGTAACACCACTTGAGCCAGAGTGGGAGGGACATGTTACCCTAGAGTTTTCAAATACCACATCTTTACCTGCAAAGATTTACGCTAACGAGGGTGTCGCTCAATTTATATTTCTTGAGTCCGATGAAGTTTGTGAAACATCATATAAAGATAGAGATGGTAAATATCAAGG
>CAJWIW010000037.1 GCA_913041865.1 uncultured Gammaproteobacteria bacterium | reverse complement strand
GGGTGATAGGATTCGAACCTACGACCTACTGGTCCCAAACCAGCCGCGCTACCAAACTGCGCTACACCCCGTGGTAATATGTATTATACATACACGGATAGATTTTAAAAATCGATTAAACTAAGAATTAGGGTCGAGTTCCCATTCCGTCTCTCCATCCTTATCTTTAAGTACTACCCCAATGCTACTAAGCTCTGATCTTATTTCGTCAGCCTCTTGATAGTGACCATTATTACGTAACTCATTTCTTTTTTTGATTAGTTTCTCAACTTTGTCTACAAGCACTTCGTTAGGCTGACTGCGTTTGTAGTCTGCCGAGAAATCTAACCCAAGAAAAGTGCATGAGAAAAGTAATCTTGTGCTGTCCTCAAGATTATTTTTAGATGATTTGGAGAGATCAGATAGATATTTAAAAGCCTGCGGAGTATTTAAATCATCTGATAGAATGTCTGTGATCTCAGTTTCCGTATTCTCTATAGGTATTGTAGTTGTGTTTATGGATGATCTAATTTTCTGAGCTAATTTAGACGCATTATCTAGAGTTCGACTGGTCCAATTCAAAGGTTGTCTATAATGTGCAGATAAAAGTGCCACTCTTATGGTAGCTGTATCATTTTCTTTTAAGAGTTGATCAAGTAATATAACATTGCCTAGTGATTTAGACATTTTTTTCCTATCAACAAGCACAATACCGTTATGAAACCAATGGTTACAATATTTTTTCTCACTGATGCAGCTTCCCTGAGCAATTTCGTTCTCATGATGAGGAAATATCAAGTCATTCCCACCACCATGAATATCTAAAGTTGTATCATCACCCAATATATCTTTAATCATAGAAGTGCATTCTATGTGCCAACCGGGTCGGCCTTTACCCCATGGGCTTTGCCATCCTGGAGAGTCAGCATCAGATGGCTTCCACAGGATAAAATCTTTTGATGATTTCTTATATGATGCATTATCAATCCTGACACCATCAAGCATTTCTTCGAGATTCTTACCTGAGAGTTCACCATAGTTTCTGAAACTACCAGTATCAAATAAAACATGAGAATCTTTTACGTACGCATTTCCATTGCGAATAATTTTTTCTATAGTAGTAATTATCTTAGATATTGTGTCGGTAACTTTTGGCTCATGAGTAGGCTCAAGATTGCCTAAGCTAGCCATATTCTCATGATATATTTTAGTGTACTTAAGAGTTATCTGATCTATAGATATGCCCTCTTTTTTTGCAGCTTCAATGATTTTATCATCTACATCCGTTATGTTTCGTATGTATTTGACTGATCTGTATTTATATTTAAGTAATCTATAAAGTATGTCTGGGACTATTGCAGCTCTTGCATTACCAATATGTGGATGACCATAGACTGTTGGTCCACAAACATACATTGATATAGAATCATCCAAGAAGGGTTTAATATCCTCTTTTTTTCTAGTCAAAGTATTATATAATTTTATGGTCATGTTAGAATATAAATATAAGCTTTAAGTACAATGAGAAAATCAATTTCAATACTATTACTTTTTATAACTATAGCATTTAGTTATACATTCAGCAAAAGTGTTGACGCAACAAGTGGAGATGGAAAATTGGCTATCATATACACAAATCAAGGTAATATTAAAATCAATTTATTTGAAAAAGAAGCTCCTGAGACTTCAAAAAATTTTATAGAGTATGCAGAAACTGGTAAATATAATGGAACAATTTTTCATAGAGTCATAGCAAATTTTATGATACAAGGTGGTGGTCATCTTCCAGATATGTCTGAAATCACTACAAACGCACCAATAGTCAATGAGTCTTCTAACAACATAAGTAATACTAAAGGAACAATTGCAATGGCTAGGACATCAGATCCTCATTCTGCAACCTCCCAATTTTTTATAAACTTGAAAGATAATGACTTTCTTGATAAAAGTAAATCGCCTGATGGTTATGGATATTGTGTGTTTGGAGAGGTAGTAGAAGGCATTGAGATTGTAGAGAAAATAGGATCCACGCAAACGGGGAACGTAGGTTACTTTTCTGATGTTCCTACAAATACTATTACAATTGAAAAAATTGAAATATCTGAATAATGGAAACTGTTTTTATCTCTGATTTACACCTTGATAAGACTAGACCTGAAATCACAAATTATTTTTGTAAATTCATAGAAAACCGATCAGAGACGATGGAGAATCTATATATTTTAGGTGATTTCGTCGAGTCTTGGGTTGGAGATGATGATCCAGCTGATGGAATTATTGATGCATTTGAGGTTATAAAATCAATATCCAATCAAACGAAAATTTATTTTATGCGTGGCAATCGAGATTTTATGATTACATCTAAAATCTGTGATAAGTACGGAATGGAGCTTATAGAAGATCCAACATTAATTAACCTCTATAACAGAAAAGTTTTACTAATGCATGGTGACACTCTATGTATTGATGATATAAAATATCAGGAATTTCGTAAATTAGTTAGAAATGAGTCTTGGCAAGCTGAAATGATGAGAAAATCTCTCGAAGAGCGACTTGGAATAGCAAATGCACTCAGAAATAAAAGCATGAGTGAAACTAACCATAAAAATGAATTTATCATGGATGTTAACGAAAAAGAGGTAGAAAAATGCTTTGTTGAATCAGGTGCAGAAATTATTATCCATGGCCATACTCATAGACCCAAAGTACATGATATAGAAATTGATAGACGATTACATAAGAGAATCGTCTTAGGTGATTGGGACTTGAAAAGTCATATTTTAATTACAAGTAATAAAAATCTAGAACTTATTGAAATTGAAATTAAGTAGTATTATTTTATAATGTCAAAACTTTTAATTGTTTTTGGATTCACGATATCAACTATAATATTTTTCATAATCATACGAAGTGTTCGTTTATCTTCAATTGAGTTTATATCAAATTTAATCAGAAGGCTTAGGTCTCTACCTGAAATTTTGTAGCCTTGATAATAATCACTTATTTTTTTAAAACCTCTTAGCTTATCATAGTAAAAGTAATCACCTTGATTAATTAAATCAATTGAAATTTCTGAGTTTACTGCATAACCTATGTTCTTTAAGAGGAGAAGCTCAAAACCAAGCATGACACTATCTTGATGATCATCGGTAGTGCTCATATAGGACATATAATTTCGATAAAAATTATACAATGTTTTTTGTGGTTGATTTTTTGGGACTAACCTATAAATGAGTTCATTAAAGTATATAATTAGTAGAATATAATCCTTTTTAACTGCATATGATTTAATTAACTCATATTTAATCAATAGAGGTAAACTTGCTTTGGAGATGTTAATTAAGAATTCTCTTGATGGCTGAAGTTGTGAGACATCTTTTCGTCTCTTAGCTCCTTTCAAAATTACAGATATCATCCCATTTTTCTCAGTTAAAAGATCTAATATAACACTAGTTTCTCCATACGATCTTGAATGAATTATGAACGCATTATCTGAAGAATTGTTCAACTAATGTAACCCAAAGTTTTTAAGAAATTATAATCATTCTTCCAGTTCTTTTTAATTTTAACTGTAAGGTCTAAATAAATTTTTTTAGAGAAAATATTTTCTAACTGACACCTAGCAATTGTACCTATCTGTTTAATGTGAGTGCCTGATTCGCCTATCACAATTTTTTTTTGATTAGCTTTTTCTACGTAGATAGTACTGTATATTTTAATAAGATTTTTTTTCATAATCACTCTGTCTGTGAGTACTGCACAATCATATGGAACTTCACCATATGTTAAATCATTAATGCTACCTCTAATAATTTCTTGTACAAAAATCTTGTCAATGTCAGAATTTTTACTTATGTTGGTTTTATCATGCGACTCCTGAGCTAGAGTTTTTATGTAATCAACTAGTTCAGCGAGACCATTCTCGGTTTTAATGGAAATAGAGAAAATTGGATGACTGTAAAACTTTTTAAGTTCGTTTATGATTTTAATAAGGTCTTTATCAACCAGTAAGTCAGTTTTATTTAGTACAATTATAATTTTCCTCTTCATCATTTCTGCGGATTCAATGATGGATTTATCCATTTCTGACATTTTGTTGCTACCACCGAGCATAATCATTAAAACATCCACTTTATCAAGCGGATGTAAGAAAGATTTCTGCATTAAAACTGAGAGTAAACTCCTATCAGAAACTGAAACACCAGGAGTGTCATATATAGATAAATCCACGTTATCATATACAATTGATTTATGTATATTTACACGAGTTGTCTGAGGTTTTTTGCTTACACTGCTAACATAAGAATTACAAAGATAATTCATCAAGGATGATTTACCTACATTACTCTGTCCGGTTATTACTATTTTTATCCTTTTCATTCTTCTTCAATTTTTCTAATATTACTCTTGAAGTATTTTTTTGCCCAACTTGAACATTTTTACAACTAGATTCTGCCTTAATATCATATGTAGTCAATTCACATGATACTAAAAATCGTGGATCATGATCAATTTTATTAAGCTTTACTGTCTTATAAATCGGTAGATTAATTTTCCTGGCTTGACAAAATTCTTGTAATAAAGTTTTTGGATCTTTCTCACCAATATGATCCTTAAATTTTAAATAATCATATAAAAGTTTGATTATTATTTTTTTTGTCGTTTCGTAGTTACTGTCGATGTAAATTGCTCCGATCATTGACTCAAAAAGGTCGGTTGAAATACTAGTCTTCAAATTATCATCTTTTAATCTAATATTTTTTGCTTTTACAAAATGTATCAAACCAAGTTTCAATGATATTTCAGCTAAAATATCTTTACTAATGATTCTTTGTATTTCTCTTGATAAACTCCCCTCGCTTGCTTTCTCATATTGGGTGTAAAGGTAGTGTGTGATTACTAATCTTATTATTGAGTCACCAAGAAGCTCAAGTCTCTCATAATTTATCTCACTCTTACTTTTATGTGTGAATGCTTGAGATAATAATGTTTTATTAACGAAATTATATTTTATAGTTTTCTCAATAAATAAGTATAGCTTGCTTATTTCATCTTTCGTTACACTGCTCATTCAATCTCTTTGCCCACGCGGTCAAATATCGCAACTTCTGATTTAGGATTCCAATACATCCAAATCATGAAAGCCTCACCTATCAGGTTATCTTTGTGCACTGTACCCCAGTAACGACTATCATTACTATTGTCTCTGTTATCACCCAGGACAAAATAACTATCTTTGGGTACTTCGAACTCAAAACTAATTCCTCGATCAGAATTATTTAAAATTAGATACTCTCTATTGGTATTATTCTCCATGAAAATAGTACCACTTGATGTGATATCGCTGTTGATTTTTTTATCTACTATTTTCTTCAATGGCAGAGGTTTATCATTTATAAAAAGTTTTTTATTTATATACTCAATCTTATCACCCGGTATGCCAACAACTCTCTTAATATAATTTATTTTAGTATTCTCTGGAAACTGAAAAACAATTACATCTCCTCTATTAGGATAGTTATTCTCATAAATTAATTTATTAGTAAGTGGTACTCGTAGACCGTATTTATACTTATTGACTAGAATGAAGTCACCTACAAGTAGTGTAGGTATCATCGAACCTGACGGAATCCTAAAAGGCTCGACAACAAATGATCTTATAAAAAGAACTATGAATAATATAGGGAAGAGAGACGCTAAGAACTCGATCAAATATGATATTTTTTGATTAAAGTTATATAATTTATATGCGATGAATGAAGCGCCACAAATTAGCGTAAGCAAGAGTAGAAGTGCCGTGAAGTCCATATTATTTTTTAGGAGTCATGAATTGATAGAAAGCTTCTTTAGGGATTTCTACATTCCCAATTTTTTTCATTTTCTTTTTACCCTCTTTTTGTTTTTTGAGTAGTTTCATTTTACGTGTAACATCACCACCATATAGTTTTGCGGTAACATCTTTTCTGAATCCTCTTATAGATGTAGATGCAATTATTTTTGATCCAATACATGCTTGTATAGATATTTCAAACATCTGTCTTGGTATGAGATCTTTTAAATTTTCAATCATTTCTCTTGCTTTGCGATATGAATTATCGTCATGCATAATCTGCGATAATGCATCTACACGTTTTTTATTTACGTTTATATCTAATTTTATCATTTTACTTTCCTGATAATCTTCAACTTGATAATCATAAGATGCATAGCCTTTAGATAGTGATTTTAGTTGATCAAAAAAATCATATATAATCTCTGACAATGGTATTCTGAAAGTTATCTCAACTGAGTTAGATAAATATATTAAATCTTCCTGATTTCCTCTTTTCTTTGTACATAGTTCAATTATAGAACCAAGGTGTTGTGGAGGAGTTAAAATTTTGATCAAAGCGATAGGCTCTAAGAATGCTTTTATCTCATTCATCGGAGGCATATCTTTTGGATTTTTTATATGAAGAGTCTCGTTGTTTTTAGTAATTATCTTATAAGTTACAGATGGTACTGTCATTAGAAAATCTAACTGATACTCTCTGTTAAGTCTTTCACGTATAATTTCCATATGTAAAAGTCCTAAGAATCCGCATCTAAATCCATGACCAAGTGATAGAGAATTCTCTGGCTCGTACGTGAATGAATTATCGTTCAATGATAATTTATCCAGAGCTTTCTTTGAATCTTGATAGTTTTTTGAATCTATCGGATAAAATCCTGAAAATACTCTTGGTTGAATTTCTTGAAAACCAGGAAGAGGTTGAATATCATTATTTTTTGGATCTGAGATCGTATCTCCTATAGGAGCCGCATCTAGTGTCTTAATAGAGGCAGTTATAAATCCTACATCACCAGCTGACAACTCATCTAAATATGAAATATTAGGGGTAAAAAAGCCTAATTTATCAATAATGAATTCTTTTTTGTTGGATAAAATTTTTATTTTATCTTTTAGTTTTAATTTACCATCAATAATTTTGATTAGAACTACAATACCAAGATAGTTATCAAACCAGGAATCAACAACATAAGCTCTTAAAGGTTTTTGACTATCAGATAATGGCTCCGGAACTGAGTTAATTACTGATGGTAAAATGCTGCCCACTCCAACACCCGTCTTAGAGCTGACCTCAAGAATGGATTCCTTGTCAATTTTTAGAAGGTTTGATAGGTCATCCTTAACACTCTCGGTATCAGCAGATGGTAAGTCAATTTTATTGACAACAGGTATAATTACTAACCCAAGTTTTTGTGCTAATGATGTATGTGCAATACTTTGTGCTTCTAGCCCTTGAGTTGCATCCACAACTAGAATGACGCCCTCACATGCTGACAGAGATCTAGACACTTCATATGAAAAATCAACATGCCCAGGTGTATCAATGAGATTAATCTTATATTTCTTATTATCTCTTGCGTATTCAAGTGCTACTGTCTGAGCTTTTATAGTAATTCCACGCTCTCTCTCTAGTTCCATAGAGTCTAAGATTTGATCTTTCATTTTTCTGTTAGCTGCAAGACCATGGTTCTCTATTAATCTATCTGCTAATGTTGATTTTCCGTGATCAATGTGAGCTATAATGGAAATGTTTCTTATATTTTGCATCTATCTATATGATACTGATGCACATAGAAACATCAAATCATTTAGAAATCTTTAGAGCGATAAATAAAGGAGTATTATTTCTATAAACAAGTACATTCGCTAGACTCTTGTCTGCTAATTGTGATACTAGTTTCTTAAAATCATTTTTACTATAAACAGGTTTACTATTAATTTGTGTAATTACATCATCTATCATTATTTTGGAATTAGATGACTGTTCACTTGATATTTTCTCTACTCTAACACCTCCAAATATATTTAGATTTTTTTTAGTATTTTCATCAATATCAACAACTGTTATTCCAGATACTGTTACTTGTTCTACGGTCTTCTGGGTTAAAGTTGCAATTTTATCATCTTCAGGAAGCTCCTCTATTTTAACATACTTAGATATGTTTCTCTTACCTCGCAAAATTTCAACTTTAATAACAGAATTTACTACAGAAGTTCCAACAAGTAGCGGAAGGTCTTTAGATTTTTTAACAGTTTTATTATCAAATTTAAGTATTACATCACCTTGCTCTATTCCTGCTTTCTCAGCTGGACTATTTGATAAGATTCGGGCCACCACTGCTCCTTGTGGTTTTTCGAGTCCAAAGCTCTCTGCCAAATCTTTATCCATTTGTTGGATATAGACACCTAACCACCCCCTCTTCACTTTTCCAGTTTCTCTAAGTTGATCATAAACACTACTTAAAGTTTCTGCTGGGATTGCAAATGATACACCCATAAATCCTCCTGACCTTGTATATATTTGGGCGTTTACACCAACCACTTCTCCATCGAGATTGAATAATGGGCCACCTGAATTTCCTGGATTAATTGCCACGTCTGTTTGTATATATGGCACATAACTCTCATTCGGTAAATTTCTTTTCTTCCCACTGACAATTCCAGCAGTGACAGTGTGATCAAACCCAAATGGAGATCCTATCGCAAGAACCCACTCGCCAATTTTTAGCTGTCTAGAGTCACCAATCTTGACTGTAGGCAAATCATCAGCGCTAACCTTGAGAAGCGCCAAATCACTACGTTCGTCAGTCCCAATCAGTTTTGCAGGCATAACACTACCATCATTTAATGTAACAGTTATCTCTGAAGAATTTTCAATAACATGATTATTTGTCATCACATATCCATCAGTTGATAGAATAAAACCTGATCCAAAGCTCGGAGTCTGTCTAAATTGATTATTAGGATTTGGATTGTTCTCAAAAAATCTCTCAAAAAATGGTTTGAGTTCATCGGGTATATTAGGCACATTTGTACTAGAATTCGTATTTGTAGACCTGACAGCATTTACAATTACCACTGCATCTATATTCTTATCTACTATATTTGTGAAATCAGGAAGCGTGCTGGCATTAGCCAAAGAACAAAAAATAAATACAGATAAAATTTTAAGATGTTTAAGATAGAGCATATTACTTGCAGGCTTTCTCTTCTTTATTGTGTGAGTCTTTGTTGTTCTCGCATGAGTCAGTTTGATTAACTACGTTCTCTATTTTGGGTGATGTAATTTCAATATTGGTTTTAGAGTATTCAATATCATTATTTTGATAATTCAAAACATAAAGTGTCAAAACAGCAAAAACAAAAACACTAGCATATCGCAATAAAATATTTCCATGAGAGTAATGATTTTCTTCTGAGGACTTAATTTTATTCATTACTTTTTCTACAAAAGATTTTCTCAACTTTGAGGGATAGTCATTACGAATTAATGACCGATAAATAGCTTTAACCTCGATATCTTTTAAATTATCCATATAATCACTCAAGTGTTCTCTTTAATTACCTTTACCATCAAATCTCTTGCCCTATGTAACCTAGATCTGACAGTACCTATAGGAATATCTATTTTATGAGATATTTCCTCATAACTCAAACCTT
>CAJWIW010000036.1 GCA_913041865.1 uncultured Gammaproteobacteria bacterium | reverse complement strand
GCATGATTTTGGTTCTACTACCACCTAAGCCTCTTATTACTGGTTGACCAATAGCTGGGCCGTAGTCTGCATTAGACACGCCAGGTAGGTTTTCTAAGTTCTCTCCAAGAGAGTTTATATCAGTAATAGATTTATCTTCTACGATATGTAGAGGATATTTACTCTCTTCAATAGAATTAGTGAATACTGACGATTTAACATCAATACCTGATAACTCATCAGCAATACTTGTAATTGAAAATACAAGTACAACCAATGAGAGAATACTTTTAAACATTTTATTCTCCTTAAAATTTAAATTTTATTGTTTAGCTTTCAAGTGAGAATGGTGGTGAGCGAGGTAGATGTTGTGGTATTAATTTTTCTTTCCTGATAAAGGTAACTATTAGAATAAATAAGATACCAATCGAGAATCCTATGATGAAATTATAAGATTGTAATGTTAGATCATGATCTATGTTTGAAACATGACAAGCAACACAATATTGACTTTCCCCATCGTGATGATGATCGTGGTGATCGTGAAGTAAATCAGTTGATTGAACCGCTAGAAGGGTAGCAAGAATAAAATATTTTAATAGTTTTTTATCTTTCTTTGAATATTTTTGCGCGAATATCATTAAGATTAGTTTACATTATATTCAAATTACAATAAAGGTAATTATACTTCACTAATATTTAGAAGTTATCTATAATATTAGTATGAAAAATAAAAAGAATTCATGGAGAATCGCATATATAAACGGCAAGTTTTCCAAATATAAAGAAACGGACTTCTGGAGACTTGGTCCTATGAAAAATTTACCTGTTTTGCTCTCTCTCTCACTTGTTATGCTTGTGGGAATCATTCTTACAATAGCCCTGCGATAGTCAAAAAATATTATATTTCCTTACTTTAAGTAAAGTATGTGTAAAAATCTGCACAAAAAAAAGCAATTAATAAGTCAATTGTAGACTTTGTTATTAGCATTGGTAATTATCTGTGACATGTGTATACTAGTCACATTAATAAAGGAGAAATAATTTGAAAACAGGCACAGTAAAATGGTTCGATTCTACAAAAGCGTTTGGCTTTATAAAACCTGATGAGGGTGATAAAGACATTTTTGTTCATCAAACAGATTTGGTTGATGGTACAATTAATGAAAATGATAAAGTTGAATTTGAGACCGAAGATGGTCCTAGAGGCCCAAAGGCAGTTAAAGTAAAAGTTATCTAAGTTCTTTTAAGATTTTTAAATAATATTAATCACTTTTTGTTTATTCTGAATAATTTACGTATTACTCTTAGGGTGAAAAAGAATAAGTACGTAACATACCAGTATCCTACTAATATAATATCACTTAAAGATTTTACTTTTTGATCTACATATTGGTCGATAATTTTATGTTCGTTTTGTGATTTGAGTTTAAGAATAATCTCACCATTATTTACGCTATAATCACTTTTATCGTAGCGGAACAATCTTGCTAGTTCTGGTCCGAGTGAACTAATAAATTTTTCAGAATATGATGATTGAATAGGTAGTCTCCATGGAAGATATGGATAACCGCAAGGGTGGAAACACATGAGTATGACTGCGCTGTCATCACTATCATTTTCACCAGTCTTCATTCCATGTAAAACCTTATTCATAAAAAAAACAATATCTCCCTTCTTTCCAATTGCTGGAGTAAGTTTTTTATTGAAGATTTTTGTATCAAATGCCTCAAACTTTGAGTCAAACTTGAAAGGTATTTTGTGAGTTTCATTATAAAAAACTGTTGTTGCACTTCTCTCACTTATATCATTTAAAAAAACTGCAATTGAAAATTGGTATGGGGCATCTTGATGAAGTCCTACAAATGTTGACAAAGAAGATGCCTGTCTAATAGCGCATGTAAGAATCTTATAATCTTGACCACAAAATGCCACAAGGATCTCTTTAACATCTTTATTGGTAAGGACTTTTTCGATAATAGAATCCACAGTCGGAGATACTCCGATTACATTTCTGTTCAGTGTATTATATGCGGTTTTCTTCGTTATATTATTTCTGTAAAATTTTTGTGTATCTGGGAATTGTGAGTATGCATCTTCATTTTGGATAAACTCTGAATAAAGTATCTTTTTACACTCTTGAGATAAATTCACTATGGAATTTTCATCAAGAACACTTGCTAGGTGTGCGAATCCATTTTTTTCTATTTCAGCAACTAAGTTATTTTCTGATTCACGCATACTTTAATATTACAACATATTTGAGTGAATTAAATAAGAATAAGTTAAGGTTATTTTCTGAATTTCCATGTCCCACCATATGTATATGTTTTTTCATGTTTTCTCTTTACTTCTGATAGGCATGATTGACATAAAAAGATCCACGCATGAATATCATATTTACATCTGAATAATTTTGATTCTAAATTATTACATTTGTGGCACTTCTTCATCGTCTTAAATTATCTTTTGATGTTAAATTCATACAATACACTAGGTAAATTACGTACACCTTCCAGTTAGAATTATTTCACCACTAGTACCAATTGCAAGGAACAAGATTAGTGCCAGCCAAGATATATCCAAGTTTTTAAAGTAAAATTGATAAGCTCCAAAAGATATAATTATTGCATTCAAAATTATTAAAGAATTTGCACATCCTAGTGTCATGAGTTTATTTTAGCACAAACCTAATTTGGTCAAACCACACATTTAATAAGCTAGATATTTTTATTCTCTGATGTAACCTAAATTTATGACAAATGTAATGTGGTTCAGGAATGATTTACGTATAGAAGACAACGAGGCCTTTCATAGTGCTTTAAAATCAGACTCACTAATCCTAATATATATTATTGATCAACAATTTCTTAGCAAAGAGACAACTAGCCCCTTTCATCTAAGGTTCATAAAAGACAGTCTGACAGATCTTGAAAATAGGCTGGAAACTAAGTTTTATGCAAGTCTGAACATATACTGTGGTGACACTGTAGAAATCTTCAAAAATTTAATCAGTAAATATAAAATATCGTGCGTATATAGTCATAATATATTCAAAGAGTCATACATCAAAAAAGTTGACGACGACTGTGACGCATTATTTAGATATAAAAATATTCATTGGAAAAAGTTTGATCAATTTGGTATCCAACTTTCAAACAGGAATAGATCTACCTGGTCATACGAGTGGAAAAAATTCATGTCAAAAAAATATACAGATTATACAGCCTGCAATTGTAAATTTATAAAAGATTACAAATATAGGGTAGAAAATATTAAAATGGATGAAATTTGCACAGATAATATACAAAAAGGTGGGGCTAAGTTTGCTCAAAACAACCTATCAAGTTTTCTCTCTGATAGAGGTGAATTTTATAGATCTCAAATGTCATCGCCTATTACAGCAGAAACTTCATGCTCAAGACTGAGCCCACATATTGCTTTTGGTACTATATCTCTCAAACGAATATATCAGGAAACTATTAAAACAATAAAAACTTCAGATGGGGACTATAAAAAGTCACTTATGTCATTTAAAAGTAGATTAGCATGGCATTGTCATTTTATTCAAAAATATTATGATGAGCCTTCAATAGAGTCCTCGAATCTCAATGAAGCCTATGATGGGTTACGTGAAAACAGTTTCAATGAAAAATTATTTATAGCTTGGAAGTCTGGTATGACTGGTTTTCCTTTCATAGATGCCTGTATGAGATATTTAAAAAATACTGGATGGATAAACTTTAGAATGAGAGCGATGCTAGTATCTTTTGCATCTTACCAGCTGTGGCTTGATTGGAGAATAACTAGTAAATACTTGGCAAGATTATTCACAGATTACGAGCCAGGAATACATTACTCACAAGTCCAAATGCAGTCTGGAACGACTGGAATCAACACTATTCGTATTTATAACCCAATCAAACAATCACTCGATCATGATCCTAATGGTAATTTTATCAAAGAGTGGGTTCCTGAACTCAGAGAAGTCCCAGACAAACACATACATCAACCATGGATGATGTCCCCCATAGAAATGAAATTTGTTGATTATAAGAGAGGTATTTCGTACCCAGAACCACTTGTAGATAATGTATTGTCTACTCAGCTAGCAAAAGACAGAATTTGGTCTATTAAGAAAACTAATAAAGCTAGGGAACTATCGAAAATTATTGTTCAAAAGCATGCCAGTAATAAAAATAAATTTTAATGGAGTAAATATTGTAATATTTTAGCGAATTCAAATATTAAAAGAAAAATTCCAACTAAAAAACAAAAGAAAACAATGATAACAATTACTGGTATAGCTTGTGGTCGCGATGTCTCAAAAATCTTAATTATAGTTTTCTCTATCACTTTTTGTGCATAAAAAATGATATTACCAAATAAAATTGCAGAAAAAATAGGTCCTAGGATGAAGAAAACAAAAGGCTTCCAGGAGTATACGTCAGAAAATCCCACATCATTTGAGTAAATATACATGCTAGAAGCGAACCAAAATAAAACAGATATTATTCGTGCATTTTTTTTAACTTTAAAATCTTGGATCTCCTGTTGTGCTCTCTGACGATTTTTTTGTATTCTATTCATTTTTTTCTCTTGATGCGTATTCATTACTTTCTGTGTCAACTCTAATGGTCTCTCCTTCTTTAATGAATATAGGAACCATTATACTTTCTCCATTTTCTAGTACTGCTTCTTTTAATGTCGACGATACTGTATCACCCTTTACAGCCTCTATTGTCGATACGACTTTAAGACTCACATGTTTAGCAGGATTAACTTGAATTATTTCATTATTCCACATTGTAACATCACAATCATTGCCATCGATAAACCATCTTGCGTTTTCGGATACAATAGATGAATCAACTTGAGTTTGTTCAAAAGATTCTAGATTCATAAAAACATACTTATCTGATTCTTTATATAAAAACTGCATTTTTGTACTAAAAACATCAGCTTCACTGACAGTCTCTCCAATTTTAATCGTTTTTTCTAGAACTTTATTGTTGAGTAAATTTCTAATTTTAACTCTGGTAAAGGCTTGTCCTTTGCCTGGGTTAACAAACTCATTATCGAGTATCAGAAATGGTTGATTATCAACGAGAATTTTATTCCCATTTTTCAAGATGTACGAATTATCAGACATTAATTCATATGTTGTTTTGCATACTCTGATATATTCGCCTGCTCAAGAGCTGCGATTCTATCTGAGATCGGAGGGTGTGTTGAGAACAACTTTCTAACAGTACCTTGGTTCCCACGGTTTGATATACCAAAAGCAAGCATTTGATCCGGTAATTTTGCTGCAGACATTTTTTGTAAGACTTTTAATGAGTTTATCATGCTCGCTTTCGACGTAAGTTGTGCACCACCATAATCTGCTCTAAATTCACGTCTTCTAGAAAACCAACAAACTATCGTAGAAGCAAGAATACCCAAGATGACTTGAGCAAAAATTACTGTGAAGAAATATCCTATTCCATATCCACGTTCGTTCTTTAGTATTACTCTATCAACAAAATGACCAATCACTCTTGAGAAAAAAATCACAAAAGCATTAATGATACCTTGTATTAGTGACAATGTTACCATGTCACCATTCGCTACATGGCTCATTTCATGTCCAATTACAGCTTCAACCTCATCTCTTTTCATGCTTGAAATCAAACCAGTACTCAAAGCAACAAGAGAGTTATTTCTTGATGAGCCAGTTGCAAACGCATTGGGCTGAGGTGAGTTAAATATCCCAATTTCTGGATTTTTAAGCCCAAGTTGTTTCGCTTGTTTTTTCACTACATCAACATACCACTTTTCGAATTCATTTGATGGATTCTTAATAACTTGCACTCCTGCCATGGACTTTGCCATCCATTTAGACATATAGAGTGAAATAAATGATCCACCCATGCCGAATACAAGAGAAAACAACATAAGAGAATCATAATCTAAATCGACTCCATTACGCTGTAAAATACCAGTAAACCCTATCAAACTAAGGAATATGCTCAGGACCAGTAAGATCGCTATGTTAGTAATAATAAAGAAAAAAATACGCTTCATAATCTCTCCTACTTAATATTATAGGTTGTTTTAACTTTTTCAAGTAAAAACTTTTTGTCAATTTTCTTACCTCTTCTTGTTCTTGCCATAATAAAGTTTTCTAAATCGTTGAAGGTCATCTGGCGTGGACGCCTTCCACTATAATTGAATTCTAAATTTTTATCTTGATTCAAAACACTTAAATATATTATGGTTTCATCAGATGCCTTTGGTATATTTATCAATTTAATACCTTTTCCTTTTGGCATTATCGGTATCTGGTCAATCCTTTCTATCAACATATATCCACTACTTGTAATAATGAGATAATATTGATCTCTCTCAACATCTAATGCTACAGGCTGAATAGCCTCAAATTTACCTACATTAATTATTTTTTTCCCTTTTTTACTTTTTGCGCTTAATTCGTCGTGTACAGTAATAAAACCATATCCTCTGTTAGAACAAAGCAGAACACTATCTTTATTTGAATGATTTAACATACCAATCATTTTTGTACCATCTTGAAGGTTGAAAAATTTACTCAATGGGTCTCCATCTCCTCTGCTAATCGGATGATTATCTGATGCCATATTATAAACAAGGCCGCTTTGATCAAAGAAAATAAGTGTGTCGTTCGATTTAATCTTGAGATGACAATAATAAGAATCACCAGTTTTAAATTTTATATTTTCTAGATTTGCATCATGACCCTTGTTAAATCTTATCCAGCCATTAGATGACAATATAGCAGTAATATCGCTAACGGCAGCACTAATCTTGATCTCATTAGATGATTGTACTTTTGAGTCATTAATTTTTGTGAATCTTGATTTGCCAAATTCATCTTTGATATTTTTTAAATCTTTTTTAAGATAGGTTTTAAGTCTTTTAGGAGATTTTATGATTTGCAACAAACCCTTTTCTTGACTTGTAAGTTCTTCAAGTTCCTTTTTAATATTATGCTCTTGGAGTTTTGCAAGACTTCTTATTCTCATATTAATTATTGCATCGTACTGTTTATCTGATAATTTACATAACGACATAATTTTTCTCTTAGGATCATCAATTGTTCTGATCAATTTGATGACTTTGTCTAGATACTTGAATACAATCACATAAGCTTGCAATATATGTATTCTTTCTTGGATCTTATTAAGCTCCCATTGAAGCATTCTCTTTAATGAATTTAACCTAAAATTAATCCATTCAGATAAGACCTGATGGATATTTTTAACACTAGGTTTGTTATCAAGACCAATAATGTTCATATTTACCCTGATATTCTTCTCTAAATCAGTTGAGAAGAATAGATGAGACATGATTTCATCTGGGTTGTATGATCTTCCTTTGATTTTTATTATGATTCTAACTGGGTGCTCTTGATCTGAATCATCAAAAACATTTTCTACGAATATTAATTTTTTGTTACTGATTTGGTCTTGAATTTGCTCAATTATTTTTGTTGTATGAGATTGATAAGGTAATGATTGAATAATTATATTTTTCCCATCTACTCTATAGGTTGCTCTCAATTTAATGTTTCCAAGACCGTTTTTATATATGCCACTTATGTCTGACTCGGAGGCTATTATCTCACCTCCTGTCGAGAAATCTGGACCTTTCACGATACCCATAATTTCATTGATAGTTGTTTTTGGCTTATCGATAAGCAATATAGTTGAATCAATAATCTCTGCAAGATTATGTGAAGGAATATCTGTCGACATCCCTACTGCGATCCCAGAGCTCCCATTAATTATTATATTTGGAATACTTGCTGGTAGTTGTTTTGGTTCTAGTAATGTCCCATCAAAGTTATTAGACCATTCAACAGTATTCTTTTCGATACCATTTAAAAAGAGATCAGAATATTTGGTCAATCTTGATTCTGTATATCGCATTGCAGCAAATGATTTTGGATCATCTTGTGTGCCCCAATTACCTTGGCCTTCTACAAATGGATAATTAAACGAAAAGTCTTGCGCAAGCATGACCATGGCCTCATAACAAGCAGAATCACCATGGGGATGATACTTACCTAAAACATCTCCTATGGTTCTTGCAGATTTCTTAAATTTAGCCTTACTATTTAGGCCAAGTTCATTCATTGCATATATTATCCTTCTCTGAACAGGCTTGAGTCCATCTGTTATACTTGGCAAAGCACGGTCAAGAATTACATACATAGAGTAATTCAAATATGCTTGTTCTGAGAATTGACCGAGCGATGACCGTTCGATAAAACGGTCCTTCTCCTTTATTATTTCTTCTAATTTTATTTTCTTTTTATTCAAATTGAGCCAAGTTTCCTTTCTTTTCTAACCATATCTTTCTTTCAGGTGATTTCTTCTTATTTAAAAGCATATCCATCATTCTATGATCTTCTGCTTTATTTGAGAGAGTGAGTGCTAATAATTTTCGAGATTTTTTTGATAATGTTGTTTCTCGAAGTTGTGAAGGATTCATTTCCCCGAGTCCTTTAAATCTTGTGATTGACAGATCATTACTTTCAGGATCTATCTTCATTTTTTTGAGTGTTCTTTTAAGGTCATCATCGTCTATGACATAAAAAGTTTCTTTTTTGAAATCTACTCTATAGAGTGGTGGCTTAGCAATGTAGATATGTCCTGATTTAACTAATGGTTCATAATGTTTTAAGAATAATGCCAATAGTAGTGTTGCAATGTGTAATCCATCTGAATCAGCATCTGCTAGTATACAAATCTTTCCATACCTAAGCCTAGTCAAGTCTGTGCTTCCAGGTTCTACGCCTATCGAAATACTTATATCCTTCACCTCTTTTGAATCCAAAATTTTAGAAGAATGAAGCTCCCAAGTATTAAGAATTTTTCCTCTAAGAGGCAAAATAGCCTGGAAATTTTTATCTCTAGCTTGTTTAGCAGACCCGCCTGCAGAATCACCTTCAACTAAAAAAAGCTCATTTGCTCTGGTATCTTTAATCAAACAATCAGATAGTCTACTAGGTAGCAATGTAGTTCTATGATTTTTTCGAACTGGTGATAAATTAGCATTCACACGCTCTTCTGCATTACTGATAATGAGAGCAGCTATTGATTGAGCTGTTTCTGAGTTTTGGTTAAACCATATCTCAAAGTTGTCTTTAAGTTTAGGTGTTAATCTCGACAATATATGAGCTGATTGAAGCTTTGTTTTAGTTTGTCCAGCAAATTGCGGATCCACCATCTTTAAAGATATAATAAAAGATGTGTTTCTCCAAACATCATCTGGAGTTAGTTTAATATTTTTTGGTAATAATTTTTTTCTGGTACAAAAATCTCTTAATGATTCTACGACTGCTGTCTTTAAAGCATTTACATGGCTGCCACCATTTGATGTAGGTATTAAATTTACATAACTCTCTTGTACGGTATCCGTTGAATCTGTTAGCCAAACGCATGACCAATCGATAGTCAAATCAGAAGATTCAAAATTGCCAGAGCAAGGCTTTGATGGAATAAAGTCAAGACCATCAGTTGAATTTATTAGATAATCTCCAAGACTACCATTATGTAAATACTCTGTTGTACCGGTATTGTATAATTCATCGACAACTTTTAATTTGAGCCCCGGTTGTAATATTGATTTTGCTTTTATAAGATTATGCAGTTCTCTTATATCAAGTTCATTAGTATCAAAATATTTTTCATTTGGCTTAAATTTGATTAATGTGCCAGATTTCTTTTTGATATTTTTTTTTGATTTGCAAATTTTCTTTTTTACAGAACCATTGGAAAATAACATTTCATATTGACTTTTATCTCCATTTCTAACAACAAAAACACTAAGTGAGTGTGAAAGTGCATTTACAATTGACACACCTACTCCATGAAGACCACCAGAAAACTTGTAATTCTTATCTGAGAATTTAGCACCTGAATGAAGGTTTGTCATA